>CBHYLO010000014.1:0-20144 GCA_966128675.1 uncultured bacterium
CCCCGCGTACCTACCCGTCCCATCCGCTCGATCCGGAGCATCCGCATCCCTCCCATAGGCAACAGGGGGCCGGCGCGCCGACGCGTCCCGAGGCCCGACCCGCAGCCCGCAGCCCGCAGCACCGGGCGCTAGGGGAGGCCGGAACGGGGCGCCGGAATCCGATGCAAACCATCTCCTCCTGTAGCCTGTCTGAAGGAGACTCCGATGCCCGATCCCCGTCGCGACCTCCTGCAGGGCACCCTCGAGCTGCTGGTGCTCACCACCCTGTCCCTCGAGCCGATGCACGGCTGGGGGATCTCGGTGCGCCTGCGCCAGATCTCCGGCGAGGTGTTCGACGTCCAGCAGGGATCGCTCTATCCCGCGCTGCAGCGGATGCTCCGCCGCGGCTGGGTGCGGGCCGAATGGCGGGTGTCGGAGAACAACCGCCGCGCGCGCTACTACCGCCTCACCCCCGCCGGCGAGCGCCAGCTCGCCGAGCAGCGGGCCGAGTGGCAGCACTCCTCGCGCGCCGTCGACCGGGTGCTCCGCTACGCCTTCCAGGGAGGGTGACATGGGTCGGTTCCACGAGCTCGCGGCCGCCGCGCGCGCGCTGGGGCGCCGCCGGCAGGACGAGATCGAGCTCGACGAGGAGGTCCGCTTCCACCTCGACATGGAGGCGCAGGCGCTCGAGAAGGCCGGCGTGCCGCCCGACGAGGCGCGGCGGCGCGCCAGGCGCGACTTCGGCGGCGTCGATCGCTACAAGGAGGAGGTGCGCGACGCGCGCGGCACGCGCTGGCTGGAGGACCTCGCGCACGACGCGCGCTTCTCCTGGCGCTCGCTGCGGCGGCGGCCCGGCTTCACCTTCGTCGCCGCGCTGACGCTCGCCCTCGGCATCGGCGCGACGACGGCGCTGTTCGGCGTCGTGAAGGCCGCGCTCCTCACGCCGCTGCCGTGGGGCCGCCCCGAGAGCCTCGCCGTCGTCTGGAGCGCGTGGAAGGGCTTCGACCAGACGTGGCTCTCGTACGACGAGTGGGAGGCGTACCGCACCGAGATCCGCGCCTTCCAGGACGTCGCGATCTTCACCGACGGCGCGTCGATGCTCACCGACGGCACGGGCGAGCCCGAACGCCTGCGCTCCGGCAGCGTGAGCGCCAATCTCTTCCCGGTGCTCGGCGTCGCGCCGCAGCTCGGCCGCGCCTTCACCGCGGAGGAGGACCGCCCGAACGGCGCGAACGTCGTCATCCTCGGGCACGACGTGTGGCAGCGCCGCTTCGGCGGCGATCCCGCGATCGTGGGCCGCGCGATCCAGATCGGCGGGCGCGCGTCGACCGTCGTCGGCGTGATGCCGGCGGGCTTCCGCCTGCCGCTCGACTACGGCGCCGCGGGCGCGACGCAGCTCTGGCTCCCGCTGGCGACCGACGCGTCGCAGAACGGCGCGACGCCGGGGCCCGCGTTCAACCCGAACGGCGGGAGCCACGGCTACTACGGCGTCGCGCGCATGGCGCCCGGCGCCACCACCGACCAGGCGGACGCGCAGCTCCAGGCGCTGCTGGCGCGCGTGGACGGGCAGAACGGCTACAAGATGCCGCCGCAGTTCCGCGCCTACGCGGTGCCCGTCGAGCGGCAGATCACGCAGCGCGTGCGGCCCGTGCTGCTCGTCGTCTTCGCGGCCGTCGGGCTCGTGCTGCTGATCGCGTGCGCGAACGTCGCGGGGCTGCTGCTGGTGCGCGGCGAGCACCGGCGGCGCGAGCTCGCGGTGCGCGTGGCGCTCGGCATCGGCGCGCCGCGGCTCGCGCGGCTGCTGCTGATGGAGAGCCTGATCCTCGCGGTGCTCGGCGGCACGCTGGGCGTCGCGCTCGCGGCGCTCGGCGTCTGGCTCGTGCGGCACACCGCGCCCGCGGGCCTCGCGCGCGTCGCCGACACGCAGCTCGACCTGCCGGTGCTCGGCTTCGCGCTGGGCGTGGCGGCCGTCGCGGCGGTGCTGTCGGGCGTGCTGCCCGCGTTCGAGGGGACGCGCGTCGCCCCCGCGCACGAGCTGCGCGACGGCGGCCGCGGCGCGACGGTCGGCGCGGCGCGGCTGCGCTGGCGGCAGTCGCTCGTCGTGGCGGAGGTCGCGCTGGCGGTCGTGCTGGTGGCCGGCGCGGGGCTCATGATCCGCTCGGTGCGCAACCTGTTCGCGATCGACGCCGGCTTCCGCGCCGAGCGCGTGCTGACGATGCGGCTGTCGACGCCGTCGACGTGGTACGGGGACTCGGTGCGCGTCGCCGGCTTCTGGGACGAGCTGCAGCGGCGCGTCGCCGCGCTGCCGGGCGTGCAGCGCGTGGGCGCCGCGCGGCTGCTGCCGCTGGCGAGCGAGATGGGCGACTGGGGCCTGCGCGTCGAGGGCTACACGCCGCCGCCGGGCGAGGGCGTGCCGGGCGACTGGCAGGTCGTCACGCCGGGCTACTTCGAGGCGATGGGGCTGCGGCTGCGCGCGGGCCGCTTCCTCGACGCGCGCGACGGCATGGGCGCCCCGCAGGCGATGGTGATCAACCGCCGCTTCGCCGAGAAGTACCTCGCGGGCCGCGACCCGCTGGGCGCGCGCGTGCGCGTGGGCGGGAGCCCCGACTCGCTGACGTACACGGTGGTGGGCGTCGTGGACGACGTGCGCCACAACGCGCTCACGATCGACGTGAAGCCGCAGTTCTACGCCACGCTCGCGCAGTACGCGCGCGCGCCGGGCAACACGGCGCGCAGCATGAGCCTCGTCGTGCGCACCGGCGTCGATCCGGCGACGCTCGTGACGCCGGTGCGCGCGCAGATCCGCGCGCTCGACCCGCGGCTGCCGGTGTCCGAGATCCGCACGATGGACGACGTCGTCGGGCAGTCGATCGCGGAGCCGCGGTTCGCGATGGGCCTGCTCGGGCTGTTCGGCGTGCTGGCGCTGACGCTGTCGGCGATCGGGATCTTCGGCATCGTGGCGCAGGTGGTCGCGTCGCGCAGCCACGAGTTCGGCATCCGCGCGGCACTCGGCGCCAAGCCGCGTGCGCTGGTCGCGCTGAGCCTCCGCGCGGGCGCGGTGCAGGCGGGGGCGGGGTTGGCGATCGGTGTCGTCACGGCGCTGGCGCTGACGCGCGTGATGCGCGCGTTCCTGCACGGCGTCGCGCCGACGGATCCCGTCACCTTCGTCACGGTGCTGGTGGTGACGGGCGCGGTGGCGCTGGCGGCGAGCGTGTGGCCGGCGCGGCGGGCGGGGCGGGTGGACCCGGCGGCGGTGCTGCACGAGGGCTGAGCCTCCCTGGCGGGAGACGCGCGGGCGGTCGCCGGCAGTCGCGGTGGCCGCCCGCGTCGTGTTCTCGTGCGGTGAAAAGCCCGGGGCGGGCCCCGCAAACCATCGGGCGCCGCGTACTGTCTCACCGGAAACGTTCCGGGGAGACCATGCCGCCCACCGATCTCGACCTCCTGCAGGGGACGCTCGACGTCCTCGTGCTCAAGACCCTGTCGTGGGGCCCGCGCCACGGCTACGCCGTCGCGCGCTGGATCCGCGACACCAGCGACGGGACCATCCAGGTGGAGGACCGCGCCCTCTACGTCGCCCTCCACCGCCTGGAGGCGCGCGGGTGGCTGGAGAGCGAGTGGGGGCTCTCCGACAACAACCGGAAGGCCAAGTACTACCGCCTCACGGACCTGGGGCGCCAGCAGCTGACCCGCAAGGCCGAGGACTGGACGGTCTACGCGACCGCCGTCTTCCGGATCCTGCGCACCGCCTGACGCGCACACGCCTCCACTCCCAGGATCACACCGATGACCGGATCCGACGGATTCCGCCGGCTCGTGCGCCCCGCGCCCTCCACGCGCTCCGCCGCGCGCGACGTGGACGACGAGCTGCGCTTCCACCTCGAGTCGCGCGTGCAGGAGCTGCTCGCCGCCGGCCACCCGCGCGCGGACGCCGAGCGGATGGCGGCGCGCGAGTTCGGCGACGTGCGGGCGGCGCGCGCGGAGCTCACCGCGATCGACCGCGGGCGGCTGCGGCGCGCGGGCTGGGCCACCGCGTGGGAGAGCTGGTGGCGCGACCTGCGCTTCGCGTGGCGCGCGCTGCGGCGGCAGCCCGGCTTCAGCGCCGCGGTGCTGCTGACCATCGCGCTCGGCGTGGGCGCCACGGGCGCCGTGTTCACCGTCGCCGACGCCGCGCTCCTGCGCCCGC
Organism: uncultured bacterium; assembly: GCA_966128675.1. Taxonomy (GTDB): domain Bacteria; phylum Gemmatimonadota; class Gemmatimonadetes; order Gemmatimonadales; family Gemmatimonadaceae; genus Roseisolibacter. The sequence goes on from CBHYLO010000014.1 coordinate 4,163, forward strand.
TGCCGTACGCCGCGCCCGACGCGCTCGTGCACCTGTGGCGCATGCCGCTCACCGCGCCCGGCGCGAAGGGCGACTTCTCCTATCCCGACCTCGTCGAGCTGCGCGAGCGCGTGCGCGGCTTCGCGGGCGTCGCCGGCTACCACAGCAACCGCATCGTGCTGGGCAGCGGCGACCGGCCGCAGGTGCTGTGGACCGGGAAGACGAGCGCGAACTTCTTCGACGTGCTGGGCGTGCGCCCCGCGCTCGGCCGGCTGTTCGCGGCGGGCGAGGACGCGGTGGGCGCGCCGCGGGTGGCGGTGCTGTCGCACGCGCTGTGGACGCGGCAATTCGCCGCCGATCCGGGCATCGTCGGACGCACCGTGCAGCTGGACGGCGCGTCGTACACGGTGCTCGGCGTGCTGCCGGCGTCGTTCCAGTTCGCGCCCGTGGGCGCGGCCGACGTCTGGGTGCCGTTCGACCGCCCGCTCGACTGGCGCACGCAGCGCACGATGAACTGGTTCAAGATCGTCGCGCGGCTGGCGCCCGGCGTGGCGCCCGCGGCCGCGACGCGGGAGCTGGACGCCTTCGCCGCCGCGGTCGCGCGCGACAACCCGCGCACGCACGGCGAGAGCGGGATGCGCCTCGTGGCGCTGCGCGACGAGGTCACGGGCGGGGTGCGGCCGCTGCTCGTCACGCTGCTCGGCGCGGCGACGCTCGTGCTGGTGGTCGCGCTGGCGAACGTCGCCAACCTGCTGCTGGTGCGCGGCACCGCGCGCGCGAAGGAGCTGGGCGTGCGCGCGGCGCTCGGCGCCGGGCGCGGGCGCTTGGTGCGGCAGCTGCTCACCGAGAGCGTGCTGCTCGCGAGCCTGGGCGGCGCGCTGGGCCTGTTGCTCGCGCGCGCGGGCGTGCGCGCGCTGGTCGCCGCCATCCCGCCCGAGCGGCTGCGCGGGTTGCCGTACCTCGCGGACCTGGGCCTCGGCTGGCGGCTGCTCGCGGGCACCGTGGCGCTGTCGCTCCTGGCGGGCGTGCTGTTCGGGCTGATCCCGGCGGTGCGCGTGCTACGGCCGCGCCTCGCCGACGCGCTGCGGCAGGGCGCGCGCGGGTCGTCGGACGGCGGCGGCGCGCGCCTGCGCGACGCGCTGGTCGCGGCGGAGCTGGGGCTCACCGTCGTGCTGCTCACCGGCGCGCTGCTGTTCGGGCGCAGCCTGGCGCGCGTCTACGACGTCGATCCGGGCTTCCGCGCGCCCCGCGTCGCCACCGCGATGCTCCCGCTGCCGCGCGCCGCGTACGCCACCCGCGAGTCGCGCGTGCGCTTCTTCGCGCAGCTCGAGGAGCGCGCGCGCGCCCTGCCCGGCGTCGAGAGCGTGGGCCTCACGACCAAGCTGCCGCTCGACCCGGGGAACGTCGCGAGCTACCGCGTGGTGGGGATGCCGGAGGCGCAGGCCGCGGCGCTGCCCGATGCGAGCGTGCGCAGCGTGAACGCCGACTACTTCCGCACGCTCGGCATCCCGCTGCTGCGCGGCAGCACCTTCTCGGGCCGCCGCGACAGCGCGGCGACGCGCGAGGTGATCGTGAGCGCGACGCTCGCGCGCCAGGCGTTCGGGGCCGAGGATCCGGTCGGCCGCCAGCTGGAGACCGGCGTGAACGGTCGCGCGACCATCGTGGGCGTCGTGGGCGACGTCGCGGTCGGCCGGCTGGAGCAGGCGACGGAGCCGGCGTTCTACGTCCCCTACACGCAGGCGCCGGAGATCGCGATGCGGCTGGCGCTGCGCACGCGCGGCGACGCGGCGGGCATGGGCGAGGCGGTCCGCCGCATCGCGCAGGAGATCGATCCCGAGGTCGCGCTCTACCAGGTCTACACGATGGACAGCCTGCTGCGGCAGTCGGAGTCGGTGTTCCTGCGCCGCTTCCCGCTGCTGCTGCTGGGCGCGTTCGCGGCCACGGCGCTGCTGCTGGCGATCGTGGGCACGTACGGCGTCGTGAGCTACGCGGTCGCGCAGCGCGTGCGCGAGCTGGGCATCCGCATCGCGCTCGGCGCCTCGTCGCGTCGGGTGGTGGGCCTGGTGGTGGGGCACGTGGCCGTCGTCGCGGCGGTGGGCATCGGCGCGGGGCTGCTGCTCGCGGCCGCGCTCTCGACGCGCGCGGAGGGGCTGCTCTACGGCGTGCGCGCCACCGACCCGGCCACGTACGGCGCGGTGGCGCTGCTGCTGGCGGTGGTGGCCGCGGCGGCGGCCGCGATCCCGGCGCGGCGCGCCAGCCGCGTCGATCCGACGCTGTCGCTGCGGGCGGAGTAGGGCAGGGGGCGGCGCGGCGCCGGCACAGCTTGCCTCCGCCGGCGCCGTCGCACATCTGGAGCGCTCCGCGAGTGCTCGACCGACCCCTGCCCGGAGGTCTCGATGCGTGGCGCCCTCAACGTGCCCTCGGCTCGCCGCTCCGCCGTCCTCGCCTGCACGGTCGCGCTGTCCGTCGGCTGCGCGAGCGAGCCGTCCCACCTCCTCGCGCCGGACCGCGACGCGCCGCGCCTCGCGCGCGGCGGCGACGGCGCGGGGCCGCCGCAGAGCGTCGCGTTCTCCAGCACGCGCGACGGGAACGCCGAGATCTACCTGATGGACCCCGACGGGGGCGCGGAGACGCGCGTCACCGTCCATCCCGCGTCGGACGTGGAGCCCGACCTGTCGCCGAACGGGCAGCAGCTCGTGTTCACCTCGACGCGCAGCGGCAACGCCGACATCTGGCTGCTCGACCTGCGCACGGGCGCGCTCAAGAACCTCACCGGCAGCGCGGCCGTGGAGGGGTGGCCGCGGTGGTCGCCCGACGGCCGGCAGATCGCCTTCCACTCCAACCGCGACGGCAACTTCGAGCTGTACGTGCTCGACCTGCGCACGCGCGCGCTGACGCGCGTGACGACGTACGCGGGCGTCGACCAGTATCCCGCGTGGTCGCCGGACGGGAAGACGCTCGCGTTCCGCCGCGACATGGACGTGTGGACGCTCGAGCTGCGCACCGGGGCGCTCGCGCAGCTCACCACGCACCCGGCGCTCGACCAGATGCCGGCGTGGTCGCCGAACGGGCGGCAGCTCGCGTTCATGAGCCTGCGCGAGGGCTACTGCGCCGTCTTCGTGATGAACGCCGACGGGAGCGACCAGGTGAACCTGACGCCGAAGCCGGCGGCCGATCCGGCGAGCGCGTGGTGCAGCCGCGCGCCCTCCTGGTCGACGAACGGCCGCCGCATCCTCTTCATGTCGCTCCGGCCGGGCACCGGTGGGAGCGCGGACGTCTTCTCGGTGGCGCCGGACGGCACCGACCCGACGCGGCTCACCGTCGCGCCGGGCGACGACGCCACGCCGACGGCACGCTGAGCGAGCCGCCGGGGCGCACTTCCCCGCGCGCGTGCGGCACGGTAGATCGGACGACCGCCCGGCGTCCGATCTACCCCCGTGCCCACCTGGATGGTGACCGCGCTGCGACCGCTGCGACCGCTGCGACCGCTGCGACCGCTGCCCACGCTTGCGCTGCTCGCCGCGCTCGCGCTGCCGTCGGCGTGCGCCGACGCGCCCACGTCGGCCGGCGCGACCCCGCCGCCGCCGACGTCCGTCATCCCCGCCGGACCGTACGTCGCGGGGCGGTCGTACTTCGGGCGCAACGACTACGTCGAGTACGTGGCCGGCGACGCGCCGGTGATACTCACCGCGCCCCACGGCGGGAGCCTCGCGCCGGCCGGGATCCCCGACCGCACGGCCGCGCGGTGCGGCGGCTCCGCGACGACGGCGACGGACCTCAACACGCGAGAGCTCGCGCGCGCGATGCAGGCGCGCTACCTCGCGCGCTTCGGGCGCCGGCCGCACGTCGTGCTGATGCACCTCGCGCGGCGGAAGCTGGACGCGAACCGCCTGGAGCCCGAGGCCGCGTGCGGCAGCCCCGACGCGCGCGCCGCGCTGGCCGAGTGGCATGCGTTCATCGACGCGGCGAAGGCGGCGGTGCTGCAGGCGACCGGCCGCGGATGGTACATGGACATGCACGGCCACGGGCACGCGGTGCAGCGGCTGGAGATCGGCTACCTGCTGACCGGCGCGCAGCTCGACCTGCCGGACGCGTCGCTCGACGCGAGCGCGGCGCTCGAGGATGCGGCCAGCGTGCGCACGCTGTCGCGGACGTCCGCGGCGTCGCTCTCCGCGCTGCTGCGCGGCCCGCTGAGCCTCGGGACGCTCTACGCGAGCAGCGGCTTCCCGTCGATCCCCAGCAGCGGCGACCCGCGGCCGCAGGGCGCCGAATACTTCAGCGGCGGCGACGACACGCGCCGGCACACGTGCGGTGCCGACGCCACCGCGCTCGGCGGCGCGACGGGCGGGATGATCTGCGGCGTGCAGATCGAGGCCAACTACACGGGCGTGCGCGACGACGCCGCGAACCGCGACCGCTTCGGCGACGCGACGGCCATCGTGCTGGAGCGGTACCTCGGCGCGCACTGGGGGCTGCAGCTCGGCGCGTCGCCGCCGCCGGCGGCAGCCCGCGCGCGACGCGCGGCCGCGAGGTGAGGGGGCGCCGGACCCGAACTGCCAACGGCATTGGCAGGGAAGAAGCCTGATAGCGGCCGACAGGTGCGGATGGCTCCGGTGAGGCACGACGTTCCTCGCCACCGCACGGCGCATCCGCGGTTGTCCGATCCTTTCAGATCTCCTCCTTGCAATGCCGTTCCCCGTTCGGCCCCGGCGCACCGACGACCGTCCGCGGACGCCGGACCGCCATGCCGGCCTGGTGGGGCAGCGCCGCGCGCGGCGGGTTACGATTCGCGCATGCGCTTCCGTCCCCTCCTCCTCGCCGCGGTGGGCCTCGCCGCGGTCGTCGCGTCGCTCGGCGCGCAGGCCCCGGCACCGCGCGACGTCCCGCCGCGGTCGACCTTCGCGAACCCGCTGAACCTCGACTACCGGTTCGTGATCGAGTCGCTGGCCGTGCATCGCACGGCGGCGGACCCGCTCATCGTGCTGCACGGCGACGACTACTACCTGTTCGCGTCGCGCTCCGGCGGCTACTGGCACTCGCCGGACCTGAAGACGTGGACGCTGGTCGTCCCGCAGGGCTTCACGCCCGAGGACTACGCGCCGGCCGTGATGGTGATCGGAAGGCGCATGTACTACACGGCGCACAAGATGAAGGCGCTGTACGCGACCGACGACCCGAAGGGCGGACGGTGGGAGAAGGTCGCGGACCTCGACAGCTACGCCGATCCCGCGCTCTTCGTGGACGACGACGGGCGCGTCTACCTCTACCACGGCTCGGGGCTCAACGGCTCGATCACCGCGGTGGAGCTGGACCCGGCCGACGGCTTCCGCGTGAAGGGCGGCCCGCACGTGCTGTTCGCCGCCGACTACCTGCGGCACGGGTGGGAGCGCTCGGGCCCCGACCACCTGGGCGCCGTGATGGCGGAGGGCTTCCGCATCGGGCCGTACGTGGAAGGGTCGTGGATGACGAAGCACGACGGCACGTACTACCTGCAGTACGCGGCGCCCGGCACCGTGTGGAAGACGTACGGCGACGGCGTCTACACGGCGAAGTCGCCCACCGGCCCCTTCACCTACCAGCCGTACAGCCCCTTCTCGTACCGGCCGGGCGGCTTCATCGGCGGCGCGGGCCACTCGGGGATGTTCCGCGCGAAGGACGGCAGCTGGTGGCGCGTGACGACGATGATCATCTCCGTCGCGCACAAGTTCGAGCGGCGGCTCGGCATCTTCCCCGCCGGGTGGGATCGCGACGGCGTGCTGCGCACCAACACCTACCTCGGCGACCTGCCGCAGCTGCTGCCGGGCGTCGCGCGCGCGCCGCTCGACGACAACCGCGCCGGCTGGATGCTGCTGTCGGGCGGGAAGCCCGCGACCGCGTCGTCGTCGCTGGACGGCCGCGCGCCCGCGCTCGCGTTCGACGAGGACATCCGCACCTGGTGGAGCGCGCGCACCGCCGACGCGGGCGAGTGGCTGCGCGTGGACCTCGGCCGCCCGTCGCGCGTGTTCGCCGTCCAGGTGAACTTCGCCGAGCAGGGCGCGCGCGTGCGCGGGCGCGACAGCACGCTGTACCACCAGTACCTGCTGGAGGGCTCGCTCGACGGGCGCACGTGGCGCCCGCTGGTCGGCCGGCGGCGCAACACGACCGACGTGCCGCACGACTACGTGCAGCTGGACGCGCCGGTCGACGTGCGCCACGTGCGCCTCACGAACGGCCACGCGGCGGCGCGCGGCACGTTCTCCGTGCGCGACCTGCGGGTGTTCGGCACGGCGCCGGTGGCGCGGCCGGCCGTGGTGGGCGGCGTGACGGTGCAGCGCGACGCCGCCGACCCGCGTGGCGCGACCATCCGCTGGCGGCGCTCGCCGGGCGCGCGCGGCTACGTGGTGCGCTGGGGCGTGGCGCCGGACAAGCTGTACGGCGAGTTCCAGGTGGGCGACGTCGACGCGCTGACGATGAACACGCTCAACCTCGGCGTGACGTACCACTTCACGGTCGACGCGTTCAACGAGGGCGGCGTGACGCCGGGGACGGCGGTGGTGACGGGCTGAGCGCCGGCGCCGCATTCCCTCAGGGCTTGATGGTATCAACCGTTGAGGGTATGTTGGCGCCATGGCGGACGACGCGGAGCTCGACATCCTGCTCGGCACGCTCGACGTGCTGGTGCTCAAGACGCTCTCCTGGGGGCCGAGCCACGGCTACGGCATCGCGCGCTGGATCCGCGAGAGCTCGGGGCAGACCTTCCGCGTGCTCGACGGCGCGCTGTACACGGCGCTGCACCGGCTGGAGGAGCGCGGCGCCGTCGAGAGCGAGTGGGGGCACACGGAGCAGGGGAAGCGCGCGAAGTTCTACCGCCTCACCACGGCCGGCCGGCGCGAGCTGCGGGCGCAGGCCGCGCACTGGGAGCGCTACGCCGCCGGGATGGCCGGCGTGCTGACCACGGCGCCGCGCCCGGCCTGAGCCCCGGAGCGCCATGCCGCTGCTCCCCGACGTGACGAAGTGGCGCCGCTACCTCCGCTTCTGGGGGACGGACGTGCAGGCCGACGTCGACGACGAGCTGCGCTTCCACTTCGAGGCGCGCGCCGAGGAGCTGCGCGCGCGCGGCGTGGCGCCGGCCGACGTGGAGCGCACGATCCGCGAGGAGTTCGGCGACGTCGAGGCGACGCGGCGGCAGCTCCACGCGATCGGCGCGCGCATGGAGCGCCGGCGCGAGCGGCGGTGGTGGTGGTCGCAGCTCGTCGCCGACCTGCGCTACGCGCTGCGCGGGCTGCGACGGTCGCCGGGCTTCACCGCGGCCGTGATCGCGACGCTCGCGCTGGGCATCGGCGCCAACGCGGCCATCTTCTCGGCGGTCGACCTGCTGCTCTTCCGCGCGCCGCCGCTGCTGGACGCGCCCGCGCGCACGCACCGCGTCTACGTGTCGTACCCGCCGCCCGAGCCGTCGGGCGAGCGGTTCGTGCTCGACGTCGTGCCGTACGTGCGCTACCGCGAGCTCGGCGCCTGGACGCGCGGCTTCGAGCGCACGGCGCTGCACGTGGCCTTCCCGATGGCCGTCGGCACCGGGCAGGACGCGCGCGAGCTGCCGGTCGCCGCGGTGAGCGCGAGCTTCTTCGGCTTCTTCGACGCGCCGCCGGCGCTCGGCCGCTACTTCGCGGCGGCGGACGATGCGCCGCCCGCGGGCGCGCCGGTGGTGGTGCTGAGCCACGCGACGTGGCAGGCGCGCTTCGGCGGCCGCCCCGACGTCCTCGGCGCGACGCTGCAGGTGGGGCCGACCGTCTACACGGTGATCGGCGTCGCGCCGCGCCGGTTCGTCGGCCTGTGGCCGGAGCAGCCGCCCGTCGCCTACGTCCCCGTCGCGTCGTACGCCGGCAGCGCCGTCCGGCCGGGGGAGCCCGCGTGGTGGACGAGCTACACCTCGCACGTCGCCGCGATGCTCGTGCGGCGGAAGCCCGACGTCCCGCTGGCGCGCGCGAGCGCGGAGCTGAACGCCGCGCTGTCGCGCAGCGTCGACGCCGAGGGCGGCGTCCCGACGTCGCTGCGTCCGACGGCGACGGTGGCGCCCGTCCTGGTCGAGCGCGGGCCGACGCGCACGAGCGCGGCCGGCGTGGCGGCGCTGGTGGGCGGCATGGCGCTCGTCGTCCTGCTCATCGCCTGCGCCAACGTCGCCAACCTGCTGCTGGCGCGCGCGCTCCGGCGCCGCCGCGAGGTCGCCGTGCGCCTGTCGCTGGGCGTGAGCCGCGGGCGGCTGCTCGCGCACCTGCTGACGGAGAGCGTGCTGCTCGCGTCGCTCGGCGGCGCGGCGGGGCTCGCGGTCGCGCAGGTGGGCGGCGCGGCCCTGCGCGCGACCGTCCTGCCGCCCGGCGCGCCGTCGTCGGTGCTGGGCGACGTGCGCACGCTCGTCCTCGTGGGCGTCGCCGTGCCGCTGATCGGCGTGCTCACCGGGCTCCCGCCCGCGTGGCAGGCCGGCCGCGTCGCGCTCGCGCGCGACCTGCGGCTCGGCGCGCGCGAGGGCACGCCGCACAGCGCGCGGACGCGCGCGGCGCTGCTCGTGCTGCAGGGCGCGCTGTCGGTGCTCCTGCTGGTGGGCGCGGGCCTGTTCGTGCGCAGCCTGCAGCACGCGCGGCAGCTGCGGCTCGGCTACGACGTCGCGCCGGTGCTCACCGCCGACCTGCAGATGCGCGGCGTGCGCCTGGACAGCGCGCGCACGGCCGCGCTGTACGACCGCCTGCTCGCCGCCGCGCGGGCGGTGCCCGGCGTCGAGCGCGCCGCGCTGCGCGCGCACGTGCCGCTCGGCGGCAGCACGTTCATGGGCGCCGTGCGCGTGCCCGGCCTCGACCCGGCGCGGATGCGGCGCCTGCCGAACTTCCACCGCAACGTCGTGTCGCGCGAGTACTTCGCGACGATGGGCACGCGCATCCTGCACGGCCGCGGCTTTGGTCCGCAGGACGTCGCGGGCGCGCCCGGGGCCGTCGTCGTGAGCGCGGGCATGGCACGCCTGCTCTGGCCCGACCGGAGCGCGGTGGGGCAGTGCATCACGCTCGAAGCCCGCCGGCCGGCACCGTGCGCCTTCGTCGTCGGCGTGGCCGAGGACATCCGGCATTCGGCGCTGGGCGAGAGCGCGGGGCTCTACTACTACGTCCCGGCCACGCAGGTGGTCGACCGCTTCGGGCTCGGGCTGATGGTGCGGACGCGCGGCGACGCGGCGCGGCATGCGGAGGCCGTGCGTCAGGCGCTGCAGCGTGAGATGCCGGGCGCGTCGTACGTCACCGTCGCGCCCTTCGCCGACGTCGTGCGCGAGCAGACGCGCTCGTGGCGGCTGGGCGCGACGATGTTCGTGGTGTTCGGCGGGCTGGCGCTGACGCTCGCCGCGGTGGGGCTGTACGGCGTGATCGCGTACGAGGTGACGCAGCGCGCGCATGAGATGGGCGTGCGCGTCGCGCTCGGCGCCCGCACGCGGGACGTGCTGTGGGTCGGCGTGCGGCGCGGCGTCCTGCTCGCCGGGCTCGGGCTCGTCCTCGGCACCGTGGCCGCGCTGGCGACGGCGGGGCGGATCGCCCCGCTGCTGTTCGGCGTGTCGCCGCGCGATCCGCTCGTGTACGGCGTCGTGGCGGTCGCGACGCTGGCCGTCAGCCTGGCCGCCAGCGTGTTCCCGGCGCGGCGCGCGGCGCGGGTCGACCCGACGGTGGCGCTGCGCGCGGAGTGACTCGTAGAGTCCGTCAGGCCAACAGTTTACGTGGCCGACCCGATGGCCGGCCGCGCCCGGACCGCGTATCGTGGGCACCTCCCGCACGGTACGTGTCCTCCGTCGGATCCGACCATGGCCTGCATCTTCTCGGAGCCCAACTGCCCCGGCCTCGGCACGCCGGCGAACCAGTGCGCGTACTGCCGCGTGCTCGAAGGCGACGCGGACCTGAAGGCGATGGTGCCGATCCTCAAGCCGTCCGACGTGCGCGACTTCCTCGAACTGCGCGTCGGCGCCGCCGAGCAGGCGGCGCTGCGCGGGCCGATGCCGGCGCTGCCCCTGAGCCCCGGACGGCCGGCCACCGCCACCAAGCCCGCCAAGCCGCTCAAGCACGTGAACCGGGCCGTCGTCGCCGCCGACGCCTTCGACCTCGACCTGCTCGAGCGCTCGGCCGGCGACATCAACTGCGCGCTCTGCTCGTGCGCCGGCTGCGTGAACCTCGCGGTCGGCTACGTGAAGTTCACCACCAAGAAGGTGGCCAAGCTCCACGGCAAGGAGGACGGCTACAAGGCGCTCGGCATGCGCGAGGAGCAGGAGCAGAAGATCATCGCCTTCGTCAGCGCGAACCTTCCCGGCTATCGCTGCGTCGTGCACGGCTCCGACACCGACCGCCTGGACCTGGAGGCCGCGCTCGCGATCATGCGCAGCCATCCCGACGAGACCGTGTTCGTGATCTCGACCGCGGGCGGGATGACGCGCGGCGGCGCCAAGGTCACGACGAGGAGCTGGGGCCACTGGTCCAACGCGATCAAGCGCGACGGGACCATCCTGTTCGTCGACTTCCAGACCGACCACCAGCAGCGCCTCGGGCGCGGCTTCGTGTCGACGCAACCCATCCTCGGGAACTTCGGCGTGGACTGGGACCGGCCGCGCCTGCAGGTCATCGCGTTCGAGCCGCCGCCACCACCGCCGGTGCCGATCCCCTACCCGAACGTCACGGCGGCGCCGTCGCGCCCGTGGACCGCGGCCCGGCCCACGCCCGCACAGCTGCCGATCCCCATCAGCGCCACCCCCACGACGCAGCAGCTCGTCCCGCTCGCGACCGCGCCCACCTGGCAGCCGTCGGCGCGCAAGCTGAAGGGCATGGGGATGAACTACGGCACCCGGGAGGACCTGGACGAGCGGTTCAAGCGCCAGGCGCGCCTGTTCAACAAGCTGTGACGCGGAACGGCCCGGCCACCGCAGGGTGGCCGGGCCGCTCTCGCCGTCCAGTGACGCGCGGGTGGGACGCGGGCTACGCGTTCCGGTCCGTGCAGGTGTTGCCCTGCGTCACGTTCGGGTTGTTCTCCTCGGCCTGCGGCACCGGGAAGTTCACGTCGCCGCCGTAGGTGCCGCCCTTGTTCCACGTGCCCGTCGGGAAGACCGAGTTCGCGGGGCGGTTGTACTGGCGGATCAGGCGGCGCAGGTCGCCGACGCGGTGGCCCGTGCCGAACAGCGCGAAGGCGCGCTCGCGGAACAGCTGGTTGACGCGCGCGGCCTCCGTGCCCGCGTCGGTCAGCGGCGGCAGCCCCGCGGGACGGATCGCGTTCAGCGTCGCCAGCGACGCGGCGGTGTTGCCCGCCTTCAGCTGCGCCTCGGCCTCGATCAGGCGCGCCTCGATGCCGCTGACGATGGCGACCGACGACTCGCGCGCGTTCCACAGCAGCTGCACGTCGAAGCGCAGCGGGCCGCCGTCGTCGCGGCGCGTCTGCGTCACGCCGTTGGTGCGGCACGTCGCGTCGCCGCCCTGGCACGTCGGCAGGCGCGGGTCGGCGGCCGTGGCGAAGTTCAGGCCGTTCGTCCCCTCGCTGTTCCCGACGCTGTAGCGGCGGTTGAGGTTGTTGTACGACCAGATCGCGTTGGAGTTGGTCGTCGCCGAGTGCAGCATCTCGTACCGGAAGGTCGTCGCGACGCCGTTCACCGCCGTCGCCGCGTCCGCCGGCCGGTTGAGGTTCAGGAGGATGCGGCCCTTCAGCACGCGCAGCGCGCTGCGCGCCCGCACGTCCAGCGCCGACGAGCCGGTGATGAGCGCCAGCCCCGAGTCGGCGTGCGCCAGCGCGCGCTCGAACGCCGCGGTGGTCGTCGTGGGCGTGCCGAACTGCTCGCCCTCGTCGGTCACGGTGCTGAACACCAGGCCGTTGCAGTAGTGCTCCCCGACCGCGTTCTCGACGTACGCCTCGACGAAGTACATCTCCGCCAGCTCGGCCGCGGGGCCGCCCGGGTTGTACTGCTTGAGGAGGATCGTCGCCTGCTCGGCCGACAGGCGCGCGCGGTGCAGCAGGCGGCTGACGTCCGTGAGGAAGTTGTTCTGCGGCGTGATCACGCGCTGGTCGACCTCCTGGCGCGCGATGAACGAGTCGCCGTTCTCCCACTCGTCGGCGAACAGGCCGCTGAGCAGGAACAGCCCCTCGGAGTTCGAGCTGCCGCCGCTGGTGGCGGCGTTGAGGCGGGCCAGCGCGCCCAGGCGGACGGCGTTGGCGCCCGCCTGCGACTGCACGTCGGTGGGGTTGATGATGTCCGGATCGGTGACCGAGAGCGCGTCGCTGGTGGACGTGCAGCCGGTGAGCGGCAGCGCCGCGGCCGCCGCGACGAGCGACGCCACCGAGGCGGCGCGGCGCCAGGCCGGGGCGGGGACGTTGTGGCGAGGAGTCATCAGAAGCCGAGGCTGATGCGGAAGGTGTAGTACGTCGTCGGCGCGAAGGCCTGGAACTCCGAGGGCGCGTCGCCGGTCGCGGTGCCGGTGGCCTCGGGGTCGACGCCGCTGTACTTGGTCCAGAGCACGCCGAGGTTGCGGGCGGCCAGCGTGGCGGTGACGGTGCGCGTCTTCACGCGGCGCGCGAACGTCTCGGGCGCGTTGAAGCTCAGCGCCAGCTCGCGCCAGCGGATGAAGTCCGCGTCCTCGATGAAGCCGCCGACGGTGCGGCTGGAGTGCTCGCGCACCGCCACCGTGCGCGCCTGCTCGAACTCCGACGCGTTCGGGTCGATGAGGCCCGCGCAGTTCAGGCGGCTCGCGCAGCGGATGCGCTCCGTGTTGTTGTACTGCTTGTGGCCGCCCTTGTAGTCGACCATCGCGGCCAGGCGCAGGCGGCGGTTCCAGAAGTCGAAGCCGTTGGTGACGGCGACCTCGCGCCGCGGCTGCGAGTAGCCGAGGAACTCCGCCGTGTCGCCGACGGTGATCTCGCTCAGCTCGACGATGCCGTTGCCGTTCGCGTCGCCGTAGGCCTTGATGGGCCGCGTCCACCAGCCGTTGAGCGGGTAGCCCTCGCGCTGCTGCAGCGTGCTGCTCGACACGATGTTCGGCAGCCCGCCGAGGCTCACCAGCTCGTTGCTGTTCATCGAGCCGTTGAACGTCACGTCCCAGCCGAGCGACCGGCGCTGCAGGAGCTGCGCGTTGACCAGCGCCTCCCAGCCCGAGTTGCGCACCTTGCCGAGGTTCTCCAGGCGCGCCGTGGCGCCGGTGCCGGCCGACGGCGGCAGGATGCGGCTGAAGAGCGCGTCCGACGACGTCTTGTTGTAGTACGTCAGCTCGGTCGTGATGCGGCTGTTCCAGTACGTGCCGTCGAAGCCGAGCTCCAGCTCCGCCGAGCGCTCGGGCTTGAGGTTGCGGTTGCCGAGCGTCGAGTAGACGAGGCCCGGCGACTCGACCGCCGCCTCACCCGCCGTGGCCGTCGGGAGGATGCGCGCCGCGGTGGTCGAGAAGTACTGCACGGCGTCGATCGTCCCCGGCTGCACGCCGGACGCGCCGTAGGCCGAGCGGAGGCGGAGCTGGTTCAGCCACCCCATGCTGGGGAAGAACGGCTCCTCGCTCACCACCCACGACGCCGAGAACTTCGGGTAGAACACGGTCTTGAAGTCCGCGCCGAACGCGCTGTTGCGGTCCGAGCGCACGGCGCCCGTGAGGAACAGGCGGTCGTTGAGCGCGATGTTCTGCTCGATGTAGCCGCCGAGCGTGCGGCTCTCGGTCGTCGTCTCGTCGGCCGAGGGGATCGCGCCGGCGGTGACCGTCGTGGCGCCCGGCGGCAGCTGCGTCGCGCTGGCGCCGTTGCGGTTGAACAGGTTGCGGTAGAACTGGAAGCCGACGCTCGTCTTGGAGGCGATGGCCGACGTCAGCTGGCGGGTCGCCGTGCCGGCGGCGTCCACCGTGTAGATGAAGAAGTCGGCGCGGTTGTCGCGCTTGAAGCCGAGGCGGTCGGTGCCGACGTCGGGGCAGTTGGCGAACCGGCAGAGCTGCGTGTCGCGGCGGTTCGTGAAGTCGAGGCCCACGTTGCCGCGCAGCGCCAGCCACTCCTGCGGGCGCCAGTTGGCGGCCGTCGAGCCGATGAGGCGCTCGATCGCCTGGTTGCTGACCGCCTGGTAGATGTCGCGCGGCGTGAACTGGCGCCAGCCGTAGAGCGTGTCGCCGGCGGGCGAGAGGTTGTACTTGAACCCGGGGCCGCCGTAGACGTTGGCGGCGATGCCGCTGACGCCCGAGTCGTCGCTCATCGGGAGCCGCAGGTCCTGCGACGTGTAGCCGGCGCTGACGGCGATGTCGGCGTTGCGCGGCAGGTTCAGGTTCAGGTTCGCGCGCGTCGTGACGCGGGTCAGCCGGTTCGGGCTCTCCTGCTCGGGGAGCAGCGACCGGTTGTGCGACGCCATGTAGCGGCGCTCGAACTCGGGCACCTGCGTGACGCCGTCCTCGTCCTCCCACTCGCCGTGCAGGAAGTAGCGCACGACGTCCGAGCCGCCGCCGAGCTGCAGGCCGTGCTGCTGGCGGTAGCCGGTGCCGTAGGGCGTCGCGTCCTTGTCGTCGTGCAGGTTGTACGCGGTCACGCTGTCCTGCTTGCAGGCGTTCGACGTGACCTGCGTCAGGAAGCACTGCACCGAGTTGGCCGCCGTCGAGTTGGTCGTCGCCGTCGTGCCGGTGCGCCAGCCGCGGTAGGCGGTCGGGTACTGGTTGTTGTCCCGGATCGCCGCCTGCTCGGTGTAGTACGTCCACTGCGGCCGGCCGGCGGTGCCGCGCTTGGTCGTGATCACGATGACGCCGTTGGCGGCGTCGGTGCCGTAGAGCGTCGCCGCCGACGGCCCCTTCACGATCTCGATGTTGGCGATCTCCTCGGGGTTGAGGTCGCCCACGCGGCTCGGCGTCGTGCCGCCCACGCTCAGCGTCGAGGAGCCCGTCGAGCTCTCCATGCGCACGCCGTCGATGACGTAGATCGGGTTGTTCGTCAGCGACAGCGAGCTGGTGCCGCGGATGCGGACGCGCGTGCCGGCGCCGGTCTGCGTGCCCGGGAGCACCTGCACGCCGGCGGCGCGCGCCGTCAGCAGGTCGCCGACGTTGCCGACCGCGCGCGTGCTCACCACCTCGGCGGCGTTCACCTGCGCGATCGCGTTGCCCACCTCCACGCGCCGCTGCTCGCCGGTCGCCGTGGTGACGACGGGCGTGAGCGTCGTGGTGACGGTGCGCATCGCGAAGTCGAGCGTCGCCGTCTGCCCGGCCGTCACGGTCACCGCCGCCTTCTGCTCGGCGAAGCCGACGCGCAGCACGCGCACCTCGGCGGGGCCGGGCCGCACGCCGCGGATCGTGTACTGGCCGGCGGCGTTGGTCTGGGTGCCGAGGTTGGTGCCGACGACGTTGAGCTGCGCCGCCACGATCGGCTGGCCGCTCACCGCGTCGGTGACGCGGCCGGTGATGGTCGCCTGCTGCGGCGTCTGCGCCGCCGCCGTGCCGGCGACGCCCGCGACGAGCAGCAGGCCGCCGGCGGCGCGCGTCAGCGCACGTGCGACCGCACGCGCGGGATGGCGCAGGACGGTCATCGGCGCGCGGCGATGAGGGGAGTGGGACGGGCCATGCATCACATGCGTCTCCTCGGCGTGGGCCCCCGCGCGCCGATCGGCGGCGGGGGGTGAAGGCGGGACGTGGGACGGCTGGCCGTGCGCGCGGGCGCACGGGACGGCGGGCGGAGGCGGGACGCCGTCGGGGCGGCGGTGCGGCAAAGCTACACGGTGAAACGCGAGGCGCCACGCGGACGTTGGCCGGGACCAGGCGCAGCGCAGGAGGGGCACGACGCGTAGAGAGACCACCAGCCGGTGCCCACACGTCACCGGTTGCCCACTCTCGCGCCCCCGCCGTGCCTCTCCGCCTGCCCACCCGCGCGGCCGTCCGCGCCGCGCCCCTGCTGCTCGTCGCGCCGCTGCTGGCCACCCGCGCCGCGCGCGCCCACGCCCCCGCGGCCGCCGGCCCGCGCCCCCCCTTCGCGCGCCCCGTGGAGGGGCGCCGCACCCCGCACGCCGTGCCGCACAAACCCCCGC
>CBHYLO010000015.1:0-20125 GCA_966128675.1 uncultured bacterium
CTCGACGCCGGCCAGCTCCACGCCGACCCCGACGCCGCCCCGTTCGCCGCCGGGCGCGCGGTGTGGAGCGGCGAGGTGTGGGCGGTGCTGCGCATCGCCGGCACCACGCTCCCCCCACAGGCGGCCGCGCTGTTCGACGTCGCCGACGCCGTCGTCCTCGACGCGAAGGTCGACGGCACCCAGCTGGGCGGGACTGGCGTCGCGCTCGACTGGGACGGCCTCGCGGCGGCGCTCGCGCCGTACCGCGGCCGCGCCTCCCTCGTGCTCGCGGGCGGCCTGCGCCCCGAGAACGTCGCCGCCGCCGTCCGCGCGCTGCGCCCCGACGCCGTCGACGTCTCCTCCGGCGTCGAGCGCGCGCCCGGCGTGAAGGACCCCGACCGGCTGGCGGCCTTCCTCGCCGCCGCCCGTTCCGCTACGACTTCGTGATGACCACGCCCGACACCTCCAGCGGCGGCGCCATCGCCCCCGCTGCCACGAGCGACCGCTTCGGACCCTTCGGCGGCCGCTACGTCCCCGAGACGCTGATCCCCGCGCTCGACGCGCTGGAGGCCGAGTACGAGGCCGCGCTGCGCGACCCGTCGTTCACGCGCGAGCTGGACGACATGCTGCGCCACTACGTCGGCCGCCCGTCGATCCTCAGCGAGGCGCCGCGGCTGTCGGCCATGGTGGGCGCGCCCGTGTGGCTGAAGCGCGAGGACCTGAACCACACCGGCGCGCACAAGATCAACAACACGGTCGGCCAGGTGCTGCTCGCGCGGCGCATGGGCAAGCGGCGCATCATCGCCGAGACGGGCGCGGGGCAGCATGGGGTGGCGACGGCGACGGTGTGCGCGCGCTTCGGGCTCCAGTGCGTCGTCTTCATGGGCGAGGAGGACATCCGCCGCCAGGCGCTGAACGTGTGGCGCATGCGGCTGATGGGCGCGACGGTGATGCCGGTGACGAGCGGCACGCGCACGCTCAAGGACGCGACCAGCGAGGCGATCCGCGACTGGGTCACGAACGTCGAGGACAGCCACTACATCATCGGCTCGGTCGTGGGCCCGGCGCCGTATCCGCGCATGGTGCGCGAGTTCCAGGCGGCGATCGGCCGCGAGGCGCGCGCGCAGATGCTGGAGCGCACCGGCCGCCTGCCGAAGACGGTCGTGGCGTGCGTCGGCGGCGGATCGAACGCGATGGGGATCTTCGCCGGCTTCGTGGACGACGCGGCGGTCGAGCTGGTGGGCGTCGAGGCGGCGGGCGAGGGGCTGGAGAGCGGACGCCACTCCGCGTCGCTCACGCTCGGCACGCCCGGCGTGCTCCATGGGTCGCTGAGCTACCTGCTGCAGGACGCGAAGGGGCAGGTGATCAACGCGCACTCGATCTCGGCGGGACTCGACTATCCGGGCGTCGGTCCCGAGCACGCGCACCTGAAGCAGAGCAAGCGCGCCGAGTACGTGAGCATCACCGACGACGAGGCGCTGCGCGGCTTCGCGCTGCTGAGCCGCGCGGAGGGCATCATCCCCGCGCTCGAGACGTCGCACGCGATCGCGTGGGTCGAGAAGAGCCGCGGGCGCTGGGCGAAGGACGAGCCGGTGCTGATCTGCCTCAGCGGCCGCGGCGACAAGGACGTGGCGCAGGTGAGCGCGATGGGCGAGCTGCCCGACGTCGGCCCGCTGCCGGAGTACCCTGCGTGAGCGCCCCCACGATGCCCGCGGCGCGCGCCGCCTCCGCGATCGACCGCCGCTTCGCCGAGCTGCGCGCCGCCAACCGGCGCGCGCTCGTCGCCTACGTCACCGCCGGCCACCCGGATCCGGAGCGCTCGGTCGCGCTGCTCCAGGGGCTGGAGGCCGCGGGCGCGGACGTCATCGAGCTGGGCGTGCCGTTCTCCGAGCCGCTCGCCGACGGGCCGGTGATCCAGCACAGCTCGCAGGTCGCGCTCGACCACGGGGTCGACCTGGACGGCGCGCTCGCGCTGCTGTCGCGCGCGCGCCTGACGGTGCCGGTGGTCCTGTTCAGCTACCTCAACCCGCTCATGGCGGCCGGGCGCGGCGTGCTGCAGCGCGCGGCCGACGCGGGCGCGAGCGGCGTGCTGGTGACCGACCTGCCGGTGGGCGCGGACCCGGAGCGCGAGGCGTGGCTGGGCGGCGGCCCGCTCGACTTCGTGCGCCTCGTCGCGCCGACGACGCCGCCGGCGCGCATGGCGGAGATCGCGCGCCACGGCAGCGGCTTCGTGTACCTCATCAGCCGCCTTGGCGTGACGGGCGAGCAGGACGCGCTGTCGGCGACGCTGCCCGAGACGGTCGCGCGGCTGCGCGGCGCGACGACGCTGCCGATCTGCGTCGGCTTCGGCATCTCGCGCCCCGACCAGGCCGCGGCCGTCGCGCGCATCGCCGACGGCGTGGTGGTGGGGAGCGCCCTGGTGCGCGCGGCGGACGAGAGCGTGGACCGCGCCCTCGCGCTCGCGCGCGACCTGCGCACGGCGATCGACGACGCCTGAGCGGCGCCCGCGCGGCGCCCGCGCGGCGCCTGACCGGCGGCACGGCCCGACGACGGGCGGTTCGTTGACCGGCCCGCGGGCCGCCGATACGTTCCGCCCGTGACCGACCGCCTCTGCGTCTCTCTCTCCGGCATGCGATTCCACGCGCGCGTCGGCATCCTCGCGCATGAGCGCGAGCTGCCGCAGCCGCTGGAGATCGACGTCGACGCGTGGCCGGCGCGGCCCGCGGAGGTGCTGGACTACCGCGCGCTCTACGACGTCGCGGCGTCGGTCGTCGCGAGCACCGAGCTGCTGTACCTGGAGGAGGTCGCGTCGCGCGTCGCCGACGCCGCGCTCGCGCTGGGCCGGGTGTCGCGCGTGCGCGTCGCGGTGCGCAAGCCGCACGTCGCGCTCCCCGGGCCGCTCGCGCACGCGGGCGTCGTGCTGGAGCGCGACGCCCGCGACGCCCGCGACGCGGCCGACGCCTCGCGCCGCGATGGGTGAGATCGTGTACCTCGCCCTCGGCTCCAACCTCGGCGACCGCGACGCCCACCTCGCGCTGGCGCGCGCGCGGCTCGACGCGCTGCCGCAGACGCGCGTGCGCGCCGCGTCGCCCGTCGAGGAGACGGCGCCCATCGGTCCCGCAGGGCAGGGCCCCTACCTCAACCAGATGCTGCGCGTGGAGACGACGCTGACACCCGAGGCGCTGCTGGACGCCTGCCAGGCGATCGAGCTCGAGGCGGGGCGCGACCGCGCGGCGTCGCCGCGGTGGGGCGCGCGCACGCTGGACGTCGACGTGGTGCTGTTCGGCGCGCGCCGCCTCGCGACACCGCGCCTGCGCGTCCCGCACCCCGAGCTCCCGAACCGCGACTTCTGGCACCGCGAGCTCGCCGCGCTGGACGTCGACTGGGGGCGCGCGCTGCACGACGCGACGGAGGCCCCGTGAGCCAGGCCGCCGGCTCGGCCCCCGCGCCGAAGAAGGTCACCGTGCGCTCGTTCGCGCAGGCCAAGGAGCGGAAGGAGCCGCTCGTCATGGTCGCCGCGTACGACGCGCTCTTCGCGCGCCTCTCGGACGAGGGCGGCGTCGACGCGATCCTCGTCGGCGACTCGCTCGGCAACGTCGTCGCGGGGCTCGACACGACGGTGCCGGTGACGCTCGACCAGATGATCTATCATGGCGCGGCGGCGCGGCGCGGCACGGCGCGCGCGCTGCTCGTGGTGGACATGCCGTTCCTCACCTACCAGGTGACGACGGAGCGCGCGCTCCTCAACTGCGGCCGCGTGATGCAGGAGACGCGCTGCGACGCGCTCAAGCTGGAGGGCGGCTCGCCGGAGATGGCGGAGACGATCCGCGCGCTGGTGCGCGCCGGCATGCCGGTGATGGGCCACTTGGGCTTCACGCCGCAGTCGGTGCACACGCTCGGCGGCTTCCGCGTGCAGGCGCGCGGCGACGACGCGGCGCGGCAGCTGGTGGACGACGCGCGCCGGCTGGAGGACGCGGGCGCCTTCTCGATGGTGCTGGAGCTGGTGCCCGCCGACGTCGCGGCGCGCGTCACCGAGGCCGTGAGCATCCCGACCATCGGCATCGGTGCGGGCGTCGGCTGCGACGGCCAGGTGCTGGTGCTCGCCGACCTGCTCGGCCTCACCGACGCCTTCACGCCGAAGTTCCTCAAGCGCTACGCAACGATGGCCGAGGACACGCGCGAAGCCGTGCGCCGCTTCGCTTCCGAGGTGCGCGGGCGCGCGTACCCCGGCGACGAGCACGCCTTCTGACGCCGGCGGAGCGAGCGTGCTGACCGTCACGACGGTGGCCGACCTGCGCGCGGAGCTGCGCCGGCTGCGCGAGGACGCGCGCGTGCTCGGCGGCGGGCGCGTCGCGTTCGTGCCGACCATGGGCTTCCTGCACGAGGGCCACCTCGCGCTGGTCGAGGAGGCGCGCCGCCGCGCGGACGTCGTGGCGATGAGCATCTTCGTGAACCCGCTGCAGTTCGCGCCGACCGAGGACCTGGCGCGCTACCCGCGGGACCCCGAGGGCGACGCGGCCAAGGCGGCGGCGCGCGGCGTGGACCTCCTGTTCACGCCGGAGGTGGCCGAGATGTATCCGCGCGAGGCGCGCGTGCGCGTGGTGCCCGGCGACCTCGCGACGCGCTGGGAGGGCGAGGTGCGGCCGGGGCACTTCGCGGGCGTGCTGACCGTCGTCGCGAAGCTCCTCAACCTGGTGCAGCCGGACGTCGCGGTGTTCGGGCAGAAGGACGTGCAGCAGGCGACGCTGGTGCGCGCGATGGTGCGCGACCTCGACATGCCCGTGGAGCTGGTGGTGGCGCCGACCGTGCGGGAGGCCGACGGGCTCGCGCTCTCCAGCCGCAACGTCTACCTGGAGCCCGACGACCGCCGGCGCGCGCGCGTGATCCCGCGCGCCCTCGCGCGCATCGAGGCCTCGTTCGCCGACGGCGAGCGGCGCGCCGACGCGCTGCTGGACGCGGCGCGCGCGGTGCTGGCCGACGAGCCGGCCGTCGCGCCCGACTACCTCGCGCTGGCCGACGGCGAGACGCTGGAGCCGGTGGACGTCGCGTCCGACGGGACGATCGCGATGATCGCCGCGCGCGTGGGCCGCACGCGCCTGCTCGACAACGCGATCCTCGGCGTCTCGCCGCGGATCCCCGCTCCCGACGCCGCATGAGCTGGCGCGCCGTCGTCGCCGCGCTCGACGAGCACGCGGCCTTCCGGTCGCACGTGAGCCTGTACCTGCATCCGCTGGCCGGGCGTGCCACGCTCTGGCACGTGGTGCGCGCGCTGATGACGGTGTCGCCGCCGCCGCGCGAGATCGTCGTGCTGCACCTGGCCGGCGCGAACGCGCAGGTGGACGTGGAGCACGACGCGGTGATCCGCTACGTGGCGGTCGCTCCGGGCACCGAGGCGCGCGCGCTCCGCGCCGCCGTCACGCCGCCGGGCATGACCGTGCTGGTGGACGGGTCGGCGGCGCTCGTGACGCCCGCGACGCTCACGCGCCTGCTGCGCGCCGCGGAGCACGGCGTGGCGTCGGTGCGCGGCGACACGGAGCTCGCCACGAGCATCGCCGTCGCGGGCGAGGGCCCGGCGCTGGCGTCGGCGGACGATCCGCGCGTGCCCAACGGCGCCGCGCTGGTCGCGCCGACGCACGCCGAGGAGCTGCTGCAGGTGCTCGACCGGCACACGCTGTCGGACGCGGCGGTCGCGCTGCGCGACCGGCTGGTGCGCCAGCACGAGCGCGCCGGCGTCTCGTTCCTGCTCCCGGCCACGACGTGGCTCGACGTCGACGTGCGCATCGGCGCCGACACGCTGGTCTATCCGAGCGTCGTGCTCGAAGGCAGCACCGACGTCGCCGGGGAGTGCGTCATCGGGCCGTACTCGCGCATCGTCGACTCCGAGGTCGGCCGCGGCGCGGAGCTGAAGGGCTGGAACTACCTGTGCCGCACGCGCGTGCGCAGCCGCGCGGTGCTGGAGGCGTACGCACGCCGTGGCGACGACTGAGCGCTCCCACTTTCGTGCATCCATGAGTGCACCGATCGGCGATCCGTCCACGACGCTCGCGCTCCCCGGCTGGGCGCAGGTGAGCGACCGCCGGCGCGCGCACATCGCGCGTGTCACCGCGCTGCTGGACGCGTGGGCGCCGCACGTCGCGCGCGACGCCGCGGAGGCGGCCGCGATGCGCGACGCGGGCCTGCTGCACGACGCGCTGCGCGACGCGCCCGACGCCCTGCTGCGCGAGCTGTCCGAAGACGCGACGTCGCCGGTCGAGGTGCTGCACGGCCCCGCGGCCGCGACGCTCCTCGCGCGCCGCGGCGAGACGCGCACCGAGCTGCTCGACGCCATCCGCTGGCACACGCTCGGCTCCGCGGCGTGGGGGCGCGTGGGGCGCGCGCTCTACATGGCCGACTTCCTGGAGCCGGGGCGCAAGTTCGCGGCGGCCGACCGTGCCTTCCTCGCGGCGCACGTGCCCACGGACTTCGACGCCGTGTTCCGGCAGGTCGTCCGCATGCGGCTGGAGTGGTCGCTGCGCGAGGGGAAGGAGCTCTTCCCGCAGGCGGTCACGCTCTGGAACCTGGTGCGGTGAGGGCGTGATGCGGGAGGACCGTCCGCGCTGGATGCGCCCGGGGTGGCTGATCCTCGGCGCGCTGGCGCTCGTCATGGCGGCCGGCGCCGCGTGGCCGCGCGTGAAGGCGGCGCTCGACGGCGCGCCCGCGAGCACCGCGAGCGACGACGCCGGGCTGAGGCTCCCCGCCGCCGACGACACGCTCGGCCGGCCGCCGGGCGACGCGCGCGTGCGCGTGGAGGTGCTGAACGCGACGCGCACGCGCGGCCTCGGGCGGCGCGGCATGTTCTACCTGCGCGATCGCGGGTTCGACGTCGTCGCGGTGGGGACGAGCGGCGCGCAGCAGGACAGCGTCGTGGTCATCGACCGCTCGGGGCATCCCGAGTGGGCGAAGCGCGTGGCCTACGCGATGGGCGGGGCGCGCATCGAGACGCGCCCCGACACCTCACGCTACCTGGACGTCACGGTCGTCATCGGCGCGTCCTGGCGCGCGCCGGCCCAGCCGTTCCACCCGTAGCTGGCCGCACGCCGCGGCGATGTCGACGCCGCGGCTCTTGCGCACCGCGACCTCGACGCCGCGGTTGCGCATCGTCTCCGCGAACCGCTGGATGCGGTCCGGCGGCGTGGGCGTAAAGCCCATCGCGCCGCCCGGGTGCAGCGGGATCAGGTTCACGAACGCGCGGCACTCGCGCGCCAGGCGCGCCAGCTCCATCGCGTGCTCCGCGCGGTCGTTGACGCCGCCGAGCATCACGTACTCGAACGTCACGCGCCGGTCGAACGCCGCGGCCGCCGCGATCACGTCGGCGAGCGGGTACTTCACGTTCACCGGCATCAGCTCGCCGCGCAGCGCGTCCGTCGGCGCGTGGATCGAGATCGCGAGGCGGAACTGCTCCGGACGCTCGCCCAGCGCGACGATGCCCGGCAGCACGCCCACGGTCGACACCGTGATGTGCCGCGCGCCGATGCCGAAGCCCTGCGGGTCGTTGAGGATCGTCAGCGTCGGGTCGACCGCCTTCCAGTTCATGAGCGGCTCGCCCATGCCCATGAAGACGATGTTGGTCGCGCGCACCGGCTCCTCCTCCAGCAGCGCGAGCTCGCGCACCTGCCCGGCGATCTCGAACACGTGCAGGTTGCGCTGGAAGCCCATCACGCCCGTCGCGCAGAACGAGCACTTGAGCGCGCACCCGGCCTGCGACGAGATGCAGAACGTCAGGCGGTTGCCGTCGGGGATCGCGACCGTCTCGATCGCCTGGCCGTCGGCGAGGCGGAAGAGGAACTTCCGGGTGCCGTCGCTCGACCGCTGGTTCGCGACCAGCTGCAGCCGCGGCAGCGCGAAGTGCTCGGCCAGCGCCTCACGGAATGCGGCCGGCAGCTCGCGCATCTCGCTGAAGTCGCGCGCGGGCTTCTGCCAGAGGCGCGGCAGCACCTGCGTCGCGCGGTAGGCCGGCTGTCCCTGCGCGACGGCGAACTCGCGCAGCGCGCGCTCCGCCTCCGCCGGCGTCAGGTCCAGCAGGTTGACCTTGCCCTCGGCCTCCGCCGGGATGCCCGCGGGGCGGCGCGCGGCCGGAAGCGCGCGGCCCGTGGGCGCGGCGTCGTCGGCGGGGGCGGGCGTGGGGACGTCGGGAGCGGTCACTTGAAGATCGAGCTGAGCGTGATCTGGTAGATGCTGCCGAAGCCGGACGCGCTCTCCTCGCGCGCCACGCCCACCAGCAGCCCGGCATACCGCAGGCCGAGGCCGAGGCGCGTGCGGGTGTCGGCCTCGCCGCCGCGGATGGCGCGCGCGACGCCGGCTCGTCCCTCGACGTTCCGGAGGCGGGCGCTGAGGTAGCCATACCCCTCATTCTCCGCGCCGTTGCTGCCCAGATAGGACGCGCCGACGCGCACCTCGCGGGCGACCGCGCGGCCCACCACCCGGGCGTCGGCGCCGACCGAGGCCAGCGGCCGGTCGTCGCGGTCGGCGCCGGGGCGCCAGAGGAAGCTCGCCGCGCCGAGCCGCAGGTCGTAGCGGCCGAGCAGCCCGTCGACGACCACGCCCGCGTCCGCGCCGGCCGTGGACGCCGTCACCGTGTCCACGCGGCCCACGCGGTAGCGCAGCGCCGCGCCGACGGCGACGTGCCGCAGCACCCGCTGGCTGGCGCCGGCCGACACGAGGTAGCTGTCGTAGAGGACCGGGCTGCCGATGGCGGTCGGCGTGTCGTCGGTGCGCGGGATGTCCGAGACGCCGGCGCGCGCGGCGGTGATGGCGAACGCGCGCCGCAGCGTCTGCCGCCACTCGAGCCCGATCACCTCGCCGCTCAGGCCGCGGTCGCCCGGGGCGTTGAGGTGCGTCACCGAGCCGCGCAGCCGGCCGGTCGGCGCCAGCAGCGTGGCCGCGGGGTTGTACAGCCCACCGGCCGCCTCCACCGCCAGCGCGGGCGCCTCGCCGAGCGCGCCGATCGCGAAGTCGTACAGGTCGCGACCGGGCACCCGCTGCGCCGGGCTCACGCGGGGGGCGACGGCGAGGACGGTCCCCAGCGTGGCGGCGAAGCACAAGTGGCGCATGAAGTTGAGACTACCGGGCGCGGGGGGGCGAGGTCAAGCGCGGCGCTACCCCGGCCCCGCGGGGCCGCTTAGATTCGACCGCTCGTATGCCATCGCGGAATCGCCGTGCAGTTGACTGAGCTGCTCGCCCCGGAACGGGTGCGGGTGCCGCTCCGGAGCAGGGCCAAGGACGACCTGCTGCGTGAGCTCGTGGAGCTCGCCGCCGGCTCGCGAGGCCAGGACGTGGTCGAGGCGCTGCTCCGCAGCGTCCGGGACCGCGAGGCCGTGCTGAGCACCGGCATCGGCGAGGGCGTCGCCATCCCCCACGGCCGCACCCCGATGCTCGACTCGCTCGTGGTCGCCGCCGGCGTCTGCGAGTCGCCCGTCGAGTTCGCGTCGCTCGACGGCCGGCCGGTCGAGCTGTGCTTCCTGCTCGTGGGCCCCGAGAGCGCCGCGGGCGCGCACGTGAAGGCGCTCGGCCGCATCTCGCGGCTGCTGTACCGGGCGCCGCTCCGCGACGCGCTGAAGCAGTGCGCGACGCCCGAGGAGTTCCTGGAGCTCGTGCGCACCTCGGAGGCCGCGTGAGCACGCGCGCGCGCTGGACGCCCGCGGTCGTCTGGGCGACGCTGGTGGTCGTCGCCACCTCGTGGCCGAACCCCGGGCTGCCGCAGGCGGGCCACCTCGACAAGGTGATCCACGCCGTCTCCTACGGCCTCCTCGGCTGGCTCGTCGGTCGCGCGATGCCCGCGACCACGCGCGTGCCGGTCGCCGCCGCCTTCGCCGGCCTGGTGGCCTTCGGCGCCCTCGACGAGTGGCACCAGGGCTTCATCCCGGGCCGCGCCACCAGCGGCGCCGACCTGCTGGCCGACGCGGTCGGCGCCCTCGTCGGCCTGCTCCTGTTCGCGCTGCGCGGACGCCGCGCGCTCGCCGCCTCCGCGGCCTGAGCGCCACCGCGCCTCCCGTCCGTCCCCCTTCTCGCCCGATCATGTCCTCGCCCGTGCCCGTCGTCGCCACCACCCTCCGCACCCACGCCGCCGGCGCCCTGCGCGCCGCGGATGCCGGCCAGCGCGTGCGCCTGGGAGGCTGGGTGCACCGGAGCCGCGACCTCGGCGCGCTCGTCTTCCTCGACCTGCGCGACCGCGAGGGGATCGTGCAGGTGTCGTTCGATCCGGCGTACTCGGACGCCGCCGCGCTGGAGCAGGCGGCGAAGGTCGGCGTCGAGAGCGTCGTGCTGATCGAGGGCGAGGTCGCGCTGCGCCCGGCCGAGCTGCGCAACGCGGAGCTGGAGACCGGCGAGGTCGAGGTGCGGGCGACGGCGATCACCGTCGTCGGGCCGGCGGACACGCCCGCGATTCCCGTGGCGCGCGGCCGCGGCACGCCGCTGCCGGCCGAGGAGCTGCGGCTGCGCCACCGGCACCTCGACCTGCGCCGCCCGGAGCTGCAGCGCGCGCTCATCCTGCGGCATCGCCTGGCGCAGGTGACGCGGCGCTACCTGAGCGAGAACGGCTTCCTCGAGCTCGAGACGCCGATCCTCACGAAGCCCACGCCCGAGGGCGCGCGCGACTACCTGGTGCCCAGCCGCGTGCACCAGACCGAGTTCTACGCGCTGCCGCAGAGCCCCCAGATCTACAAGCAGCTGTTCATGATCGCGGGCTTCGACCGCTACTTCCAGATCGCGCGCTGCTTCCGCGACGAGGACCTGCGCGCCGACCGCCAGCCCGAGTTCACGCAGATCGACATCGAGGCGTCGTTCGTCCAGCAGGACGACGTGATCGCGTTCACCGAGGGGCTCGTGCAGGCGCTGTTCGCGGAGGCCGGCGTGCAGGTGACGACGCCCTTCCGCCGCATGGCGTACGCGGAGGCGATGGAGCGCTACGGCATCGACCGGCCCGACCTGCGCTACGGCGTCGAGATCGCGGACGTCAGCGACGTCTTCCGCGGCACGGAGTTCGGCGTCGCGGCGACGGTGCTCGACGCGGGCGGGCGCTTCCGGGCGATCGTGGCGCCGGGCGGCGCCAGGTTCTCGCGCAAGGAGCAGGACGAGCTGACGGCGATGGCCAAGGGCGCGGGCGCGCAGGGGATCATCTTCCTCAAGCGCCACGGCGAGGCGCTGGAGGGGCCCGTCGCCAAGTTCCTGCGCCCCGACGCGATCGCGCGCCTGGGGCTGAACGACGGCGACCTGGCGCTGGTGGTGGCCGGTCCGGACCACGTCACCAGCCCCGCGCTCGACCGCCTCCGGCAGGAGGTGGCGCGCCGCCTGGACCTCGTGCCCGCCGACGCCCACGAGTTGCTCTGGGTGGTGGACTTCCCGATGTTCGAGCGGGATCCGAAGACCGGAGCGCTC
Organism: uncultured bacterium; assembly: GCA_966128675.1. Lineage (GTDB taxonomy): Bacteria > Gemmatimonadota > Gemmatimonadetes > Gemmatimonadales > Gemmatimonadaceae > Roseisolibacter. The sequence continues at coordinate 11,392 of CBHYLO010000015.1, forward strand.
GCCGCGATGCACCATCCGTTCACGTCCGCCCAGCCGGAGGACCGCGCGCTGCTCGCCAGCGAGCCGTGGCGCGCCCGGGCGCGGGCCTACGACGTCGTGCTGAACGGCACGGAGCTGGGCGGCGGCAGCATCCGCATCAGCGACCCGGCCGACCAGGCCCAGGTGCTGCAGCTGCTCGGCATCGACGCGGAGACGGCGGAGAAGCGCTTCGGCTTCCTGCTGGAGGCGCTGCGCGCCGGGGCGCCGCCGCACGGCGGGATCGCCCTCGGGTTCGACCGGATCGCGATGCTCCTGTCGGGCGCGGGCTCGCTGCGCGACGTCATCGCGTTCCCCAAGACGACGGCGGCGCGCGCCCTGTTCGAGGGCGCGCCCACGCCGGTCCCGGCTGAGGACTTGCACGAGCTGGGGCTCCAGGCCGACCACGGAGGCACTGAGTGAGCGAAGACGGCGGCTCCACGCGCGGGGCCCAGGAGGGCGCACAGCAGCGCCTCTCCACCGAAGGCGCGGACCTGCTCACCCTCGCGGGGGTGAACGACGCGAACCTCGTCGAGCTGGCACGGATCGGCGGCGTGAAGGTCGCGCTGCGCGGCGAGGCGATGATGCTGAGCGGCCCGGCGGACGCGGTCGCGCGCGCGGCCGGCATCGGCCAGCGGATGATCGACATGGCGCGGCAGGGGATCCCGCTGACGCCCGACGACGTGCTGCGCGTGAGCCTCGACCAGGGCGGGCGCGACGACGGCGACGGGGCGGCCCCGCCGGTCCCGGGCACCGGCGGCGAGGGGCGCCTCGCGCTCCCCGGCGTCCGGCGGCTGATTCAGGCCAAGACGTCGGGCCAGTCCGAGTACATGAAGAAGATCGCCGAGAACGACATCGTGATCGGCATCGGGCCCGCGGGCACGGGCAAGACCTTCCTCGCCGTCGCGATGGCGGTCGACGCGCTCGTGCGCAAGCGCGTGCGCAAGATCGTGCTCGCCCGGCCCGCCGTGGAGGCGGGCGAGAGCCTCGGCTTCCTGCCGGGCGACATGCAGGCGAAGGTCGATCCGTACCTGCGGCCGCTCTACGACGCGCTGGACGAGATGATGCCGCCGGAGCGCGTGGCGAAGGCGCTGGAGACGCGCACGATCGAGATCGCGCCGCTGGCGTTCATGCGCGGGCGCACGCTGGGCGACGCGTTCGTGATCCTCGACGAGGCGCAGAACGCGACGAACCTCCAGATGAAGATGTTCCTGACGCGTCTGGGGGTGAACTCGAAGATCGTCATCACGGGCGACAAGACGCAGATCGACCTGCCGCGCCGCGAGGACTCGGGGCTGATGCAGGTCGAGCGCATCCTGCACGAGATCGAGGGGATCTCCTTCCACTACTTCACCGACGCGGACGTCGTGCGCCACCGGCTGGTGCGCGACATCATCAAGGCGTACGCGGAAGACGCGGGGGATTGACCGTCGTGGGTCTCTGGGGTCAGCCCGAGCCCGACGAGGGCGAGGGATCACGACGCGCGCTGGTGCGGGCGCACGGCGGCCGCGTGCTGCTGGCGCTCGCGCTGGCGTTCGTCACCTACCTGCTGTTCCCGACGGCGCCGGCCGCCGACGCCCCGCTCTACGAGGTGGGCTCGGTCGCGCCCGACAACGTCATCGCGCCGTTCGCGTTCCGCGTCCCCAAGACCGACGCCGAGCTGCAGGCGGAGCGCGAGGAGGCGGTGCGCAGCACGGCCGCCGTGCTGTCGTTCGACGCCTCGGGCGTCGACTCGGCGCGCTTCCACGTGGCGCGCTTCCGCGCGCTGCTGGAGGCGTCGCTGGCGCCCGGCGCCTCCACGGCGCAGGCGACCGCGCTCGTCGCCGACGCGGCGCGCGCCGGCGTGCGCATCACGCCCGCCGAGGTCGCGTACCTGCGCAGCGAGCCGCGCCGCCGCGCGCTGATGGACGGCGTCGCCGTCACGCTCGACCGGTGGCTGCCGCGCGGCGTGGCCTCCACGGGCGCGGTCCCCGACGCGCCGGCGGACGTCGCGGTCGCCCGCGGCGGGCAGTACCGCGTGGTGCCGGCCGACAGCGTGCCGACGCTCTCCACGGTGCTCGCGGGGGCGCGCCGCGACCGGCCCGACGCCGGGTCGGAGATCGCGGAGGCGCTGTACGCCAAGCTGCTCAGCGCCTTCTTCCGTCCGACGCTCGCCCCCGACCGCGCGGCCACCGAGCGGCTGCGCGCGGAGGCGCTGCGCGGCGTCGATCCGAACAAGTGGCTCGTGCGCGCCGGCGAGAAGATCGTCGGCGCCCACGAGGTCGTGGGGCGCGAGGAGTTCGACAAGATGCGCGCCCTCAGGACGGCGGTGGCGCAGCGCGGCATGGCCGACCGCTCGCTGGCGCGCGGCGCGACGCGCATCGCCGGCGCGCTGCTGTACAACCTCGTGCTCATCGCCGTCTTCGGCGTCACGCTCGCGCTCTTCCGGCCGCAGCTCTACCGCTCCTTCCGCGCGGTCTCGCTGTTCGCGCTCGGCTTCCTGCTGGTGCTGATCGCCGCCGCCGTCGTCGCGCGCATGCCCAACCCGCGCCCCGAGCTGATCCCGATCGCGCTCGCGGCGGTGCTCTTCAGCGTCCTGTTCGACGCGCGCATCAGCCTCGTCGCGGTGCTCGTGGTGGCGATCCTCGTGGGCAGCCAGGGGCCGTTCCGCGGCTCGAACACGCTGTTCGTCGTGCTCGTGGGCGGCGTCGCGGCGGCCGCCAGCGTGCGCACGCTCAGCCGGCGCACACAGGCGTTCTCGGCGATGCTCGTGGTCTGCGCGGGCTACGTCCTCTCGTCCATCACGCTGGCGCTGGCCCTCGGCTGGAACCTGCGCGAGGCGGGGATCGCCGCCGGCTTCGGCGCGCTCAACGCGCTGGTGTCGGTGGCGCTGGCGATGGGGCTGCTCGCGCCGGCCGAGGAGTTCACCGGGATCGACACCTACCTGCGGCTGCTGGAGTGGTCGGACCTCAATCGGCCGCTGCTGCAGCGGCTGAGCCTCGAGGCGCCGGGCACGTACGCGCACACGATCGCGATGGCCAACCTCGCCGAGGCGGCGTGCAACGCGATCGGGGCCAACGGGCTGCTCGCCCGCGTGGGCACCTACTACCACGACATCGGGAAGCTGGAGCGCCCGCAGTACTTCGTCGAGAACCAGGCGAAGGGGCGCAACCCGCACGACAAGCTCAAGCCGTCCGCCAGCGCCGCGATCATCCGCAACCACGTGCGCGAGGGGCTGGAGCTGGCGGACGAGATCAAGCTGCCGAAGGTGCTGCGCGCGTTCATCACCGAGCACCACGGCACGGGGCGCATCGTCTACTTCTACGAGAAGGCGAAGGAGCGCGGCGACGCGACGTCGCCCAACGCCGCCGAGTTCACGTATCCGGGCCCGACGCCGCAGAGCGCCGAGACGGCCATCGTGATGCTCGCCGACGGCGTCGAGGCGTCGGCGCGCGCGCTGCAGGAACCCACGCCGCAGAAGATGCGCGAGCTCGTCGAGCACATCGTCCGCATGCGCGTCGAGCAGGGGCAGCTGCGCGACGCGCCGCTCACGCTGCGGCAGCTGGAGATCGTGAAGGACCAGTTCGTCCGCGTCCTCCTCGGCATGCACCACGCCCGCATCGAGTATCCGGCGGCCAGCGGCGGGGTGACCGCCGAGTTCGCGTCGGCATGACCGGCGCCGGAGACAGTCGGCGCCCACGCGCCGCCCGCGCGTCGATCCAGGTCGACGTCGCCGCCCAGGGCACGCGCGTCGCGCTCGCGCGCGCGGCGGTGGCCGACCTCGCGCGCCGCGTGCTGCGGGCCGAGGGCGTGCGAACCGCGGCGGTGTCGATCACCTTCGTCGACGCGGACGAGATGGCGCGCCTCAACTGGCGGCACCTGAAGCACCGCGGGCCGACCGACGTGATCACCTTCGCGCTCGCGCCGGTGCCCGGCGCGCCCGTGACCGGCGACGTCTACATCTGCCCGGCGGTGGCGCGCGAGCACGCGGCCGCGCACGGCGTGGGCGTGCGCGAGGAGACCGCGCGCCTGGTCGTGCACGCGATGCTGCACGTGCTCGGACACGAGCACCCGGAGGACGCGTCCCGCACGGCGTCGCCGATGTGGGTCGCGCAGGAGCGCTACGTGCGCCGCTTCCACACGGGCGCGGGAGCGCGCGCATGAGCGCCCTGCTCGCGATCGCGCTGGCGACGCTGGCCTTCCTGCTCGCGATGGCCGACTCCGCGCTGCTGGCGTGCGCCTTCGAGCGGGACGAGGAGGCGGCGGTGGAGCGGCGGCACCGCGCGCTCGCGTTCGCACGCCTGCTGGCGCAGATCGGCGCGGGCGTCGCCGTCGCGCTCGCGCTCGACCTGCCGGCGCGAACGGCGACGCATGCCGCGCTGCTGGGCCTCGGCGCGGGCCTCGTGCTCGTCGCCCTCACCGAGGTCGCCGCGCGCGAGATCGGCGACGCGCTCGGCGAGCGCGCGCTGGGACCGCTGCAGCCGCTGGCCGCCGTCGCCGAGGTGGTGCTGCTGCCCGTGGTGGCGCTCGCGTCGTCGCTGGACGACGCGCTGCGCCGCGCGCTGCCGCCGCAGGAGGTCAGCGAGAGCACGCGCGAGGAGACCGCGGAGCAGTTCCGCGAGATCGTGTCGGCCGAGGCGGAGGTGACCGATCCGCAGCGCGCGCTGCTCGCCGGCGTGTTCACGCTCGGCGACACGCAGGTGAGCGAGATCATGGTGCCGCGCATCGACGTCATCGGCGTCGAGCGCGAGACGCCGTGGTCGGAGGTCGTCGACCGGGTGCGCAGCAGCGAGCACTCGCGCCTGCCCGTGTACGAGGAGACCATCGACGAGATCGACGGCGTGCTGTACGCGAAGGACCTGCTGCCCGCCGTCATCGCGGGCGAGGAGCCGGCCGAGGGGTGGACGTCGCTCGTGCGCCCCACGCTCTACATCCCGGCGACCAAGCGCGTGGACGACCAGCTGCGCGACTTCCGGCAGAGCGGCTCGCACCTCGCGGTCGTGGTCGACGAGTACGGCGGCACCGCCGGCATCGTCACCATCGAGGACGTCCTCGAGGAGATCGTCGGCGAGATCCGCGACGAGCGCGACGAGGAGGAGGCGCCCGTGGTCGCCGAGGGCGACCGCCGCTTCTGGGTCTCGGCCCGCGTCACGCTCGACGAGCTGTCCGACGTGCTAGGCGTGCCGATCGAGCACGAGGAGGTCTCGACCGCCGGTGGCCTCGTGTACGAGCTGCTCGGGCGCGTGCCGCGCGCGGGCGAGTCGCTGACCGTCGCCGGCTTCCGCGTGGTCGTCGAGCGCGTCGTCCGCCGCAAGGTGCTGCGCCTGTACTTCGAGCGCCTGCCGGAGCCGGCGCCCGTGAGCGACGACGAGGCCCCGGCGTCGGCCGACGACGCCGCGCGCGAGCCGGCGGGCCGCGCGACTCCGTCGCGGTCGCGCGGCGCCCGCCCGGACGGCGACGCGTCCGTGGAGCGTGCGCCGTGAGCTTCGCCGTCCTCGTCGTCCTCACGCTCGTCGTCACGGCCGCGCTGACCGCGGGCTCCATCGCGGTGCGCTCGGTCAGCCGCATCTGGCTGCGCCACTGGGTGGAGCGCCGCCTCACCGGCGCGTCGCTGGCCGAGGTGTACCTCGACCGCCCGCAGCGCCTGATCGTGTCGGCGGGCGCCGGCATCGCGCTGACGGTCTTCCTCGCCGGCGTCGGCGTCGCGAGCCTCGACGCGTCGCCGCTGTCGCTGGCGTGGCACGCGGTGCTGCTCGCGGTGCTGGTGATCGGCGCGGGGCAGGTGGTCCCGCGCGCGCTCGCCCGTCGCTGGCCGGCCCGCGTGGTGCCGGTGCTGGTGCCGCTGCTGCACGCGGTCGACGCGCTCCTCTACCCGCTGCGCGCGGCCGGCGCGGCGATCGCGCGGGCGGTGGGCGGCCGCCGCCCGGCCGCGCCGGCCGCCGAGGCGCGCGACGACATCGAGGACCTGCTGCGCGAGGGGGCGCTGGAGGGCGTGGGCGACTCGGAGGAGATGGCGATCATCACCGGCGTCGTGCAGTTCGGCGAGAAGACCGTGCGCGAGGTGATGACGCCGCGCGAGCAGGTGTTCGCGCTCGACCTGGCGCTGCCGCCGCGCGAGCTGGCCGCGCGGCTGGCGCAGTCCGCCTACAGCCGCGTGCCCGTGTACGAGGGCACGCTCGACGCCGTCGTCGGCATCGTGCACGCGTTCGACGTGCTGACCACGGGCGGCGACGTCATGCCGCCGGTGCTCCCGGTCGCCGTCGCCACGCCGGGCACGCCGTGCAACGACCTGCTGGTGGCGATGCTCCGCCAGCGCCGGCACCTGGCCGTCGTGCGCGAGGTCGGCGGCCCGACCCTCGGCATCGTGACGCTGGAGGACGTGCTCGAGGAGCTCGTGGGCGACATCCGCGACGAGCACGACGACCCGGCGCCGCCGTCCGACTCTCCTTCGATCTTCCCGTGACCGCACCCGCCACGCCCGCCAGCGCGACCCCGAGCGCGACCACGCGGCTCGTCGACGACCTGCGCGCCGGCAAGCCCGCCGCCATCGCGCGCGCCGTCAGCATCGTCGAGAACCACCGGCCCGGCTTCGACCGCATCCTCGCCGCGCTGCACTCGTCGGTGGGGCACGCGCGGCGCATCGGGATCACCGGCCCGCCGGGCGCCGGCAAGAGCACGCTGACAACGCTCCTGGCGAAGTCGCTGCGAGCCGAGGGCAAGCGCGTCGCGATCGTCGCGGTCGATCCCACGTCGCCGTTCACGGGCGGCGCGCTGCTCGGCGACCGGATCCGCATGGAGTCGATCGCGCTCGACCCGGGGGTCTTCATCCGCTCGCTCGCCACCCGCGGCTCGCTCGGCGGGCTGTCGTCGGCGACGCGCGAGGTGTGCGACGTCCTCGACGCCGCGGGCTTCGACGTGATCCTCATCGAGACCGTGGGCGTGGGGCAGAGTGAGCTCGATGTCGCGCGCGCCGCCGACACGACGCTCGTCGTGCTCGTGCCGGAGAGCGGGGACTCGATCCAGACGCTCAAGGCGGGCGTGATGGAGATCGCCGACGTCTTCTGCGTCAACAAGGCGGACCGGCCGGGCTCCGACCGGCTGCGCAACGACATCGAGCTGATGCTCGGCCTCCGCGGCGGGCCGGCGTCGCTCGACCTGCCGGCGCACCACGGCGTCGATCTCACCGCGCTGGCGAAGGATCCCGAGCACCGCGAGTTCGTGAAGGACGTGATGAACCCCGCGCGCGCCCCCCGCCGCGCCGCCGCGGCCGAGCAGGCCGACCGCTGGACGCCGCCGGTCCTGCAGAGCGTGGCCGCGAAGGGCGAGGGGATCGACGGCGTGCTCGCCGCGCTCGACCGTCATTTCCGCTATCTTGAGACCAGCGGCCAGCTGCGCGAGCGGCGCCGGACCCGGCTCCGCGAGCGCGTCGTCGAGGTGGTGGAGCAGAAGGTGCGGCAGCGCCTCTGGACCGACGCGGCGACCAACGCCTGGGTCGCCGGCCGCCTGGAGGCGATGGAGGAGGGCACGGAGACGCCCTTCGGCGTCGCCGACGCGCTCCTCGCCCGCAGCGGCGCGCTGCTGACCACGACCAACGCCTGAGCATCCCGAGGATTTCCATGGCCTCCGTGCACGAACTCGAGCAGACGCTGCGCGATCGCGACGACGAGCTGGCGCGGCTGCGGGCCGAGGTGGACGCCTGGCGCGCCGCCTTCGCGAAGGGCAGCACGCGCGACGTCGCCTTCACCAACTCGGCCCGCGAGGTCGCGCCGCTGCACACGGCGCTCGACACCGAGGGCCGCGTGGACCTCGAGGTCCCCGGCAAGTACCCGTTCACGCGCGGCATCCACCCGACAGGCTACCGCGGGAAGCTGTGGACGATGCGCCAGTTCGCCGGCTTCGGGACGGCGCGCGAGACCAACGCCCGCTACAAGTTCCTGCTCTCGCAGGGGCAGACGGGCCTCTCGGTGGCGTTCGACTTCCCGACGCTGATGGGCTACGACTCCGACCATCCGCGGTCGGAGGGCGAGGTCGGCAAGTGCGGCGTCGCGATCTCGTCGCTGGCCGACATGGAGACGCTGTTCGAGGGCATCCCCCTCGGCAAGGTCTCGACGTCGATGACGATCAACGGCCCGGCGATCATCCTGTTCTGCTTCTACGCCGCGGCGGCGGAGAAGCAGGGCGTGTCGCTGGCGCAGCTCCAGGGGACGGTCCAGAACGACATCCTCAAGGAGTACATGGCGCAGCACGCGTGGTGCTTCCCGATCGAGCCCGCGCTGCGCCTGATCGTCGACATGTTCGAGTGGTCGTCGGCGCACACGCCGAAGTGGAACACCATCTCGATCAGCGGCTACCACATCCGCGAGGCCGGCGCGACGGCGGCGCAGGAGCTGGCGTTCACGCTGGCCGACGGCTTCACCTACGTCGAGCGCGGCATCGCGCGCGGCCTCGACGTCGACGACTTCGCGCCGCGCCTGTCGTTCTTCTGGGACATCCACAACGACTTCTTCGAGGAGATCGCCAAGCTGCGCGCCGCCCGCCGCATCTGGGCGCGCCGCCTCAAGGAGAAGTACGGTGCGAAGGATGCGCGGTCGTGGATGATGCGCTTCCACTCGCAGACGGCGGGCGTGACGCTGACGGCGCAGCAGCCGATGAACAACGTCGTGCGCGTCGCCTACCAGGGCCTCGCCGCGGTGCTCGGCGGCACGCAGTCGCTGCACACCAACTCGATGGACGAGACGCT
>CBHYLO010000016.1:0-19726 GCA_966128675.1 uncultured bacterium
GTCACGGCGTGTAGCCTTCACGCCGACCTCAACCCCGCGCTCCCGTGCCCCTCTGGACTCTCCACTGCTCGGCCTGCGACTACGCGCAGCCGGGCGACCAGCCCGCCGGCGTCTGCCCGGCCTGCGGCCAGCCGCTCCTCGCGCAGTACGACGCCGTCGCGCCCGATGCGCGCGCGCCGCACTGGAGCCTCTGGCGCTACGCGCCCGTCCTGCCGCTGGCCGCGGGCGAGACGCCGGTCACGCTCGGCGAGGGGATGACGCCGCTCGCCGACGCGCCGTCGCTCGCGCGCCAGGTCGGCGTGCGACGTCTGTGGATCAAGGACGAGGGCCGCAACCCGACGGCGTCGTTCAAGGCGCGCGGCATGAGCGCGGCCGTCACGCGCGCGCGCGCGCAGGGCGCGGCCGGCCTCGTCGTCCCCACGGCCGGCAACGCCGGCGCCGCGATCGCCGCGTACGCCGCGGCCGCGGGGCTGCCCGTGAAGGTGTTCGCGCCGCGCACCACGCCGCCCGCAATCCTCATGACGATCGCCGCGCTGGGCGCCGACCTCCAGCTCATCGACGGCCACATCGGCGACGCCGGCAAGCTCGCCACCGCGTTCGCCAACGAGAGCGGGTGGCTCAACGTCAGCACGCTCCGCGAGCCGTATCGCGTCGAGGGCATGAAGACGATGGGCTACGAGGTCGTCGAGCAGCTCGACGGCCGCGTGCCCGACGCGATCGTGTATCCGACCGGCGGCGGCGAGGGGACGATCGGCATCTGGAAGGCGCTCGGCGAGATGCAGGCGTGGGGCTGGCTGCCGTCGGACGTGCGCCTGCCGCGCATGATCGTCGCGCAGAGCGCGGGCTGCGCGCCGATCGTCCGCGCGTTCGAGGCGGGTGCCGACCGCGCCGAGCCGTGGGAGAATCCCGTCACCTACGCGGCGGGCCTGCGCGTGCCCGGGCCGCTCGGCGACAGGCTGCTGCTGCGCGTGCTGCGCGAGAGCGCGGGCGACGCGGTCGCGGTGCCCGACGACGTGACGCGCGACGCGACGCGCGCGCTCGCCACCGCGACCGGCATCGATGCGGCGCCGGAAGGCGGCTGCGCGCTCGCCGTCGTCGACCGCATGGTCCGCGAGGGACGCCTGTCGCGCGACGCGGAGGTCGTCGTCTTCAACACCGGCAGCGGCGCCTCCTATCGCCGCGAGGGGAGCGACCTGGCGCCGGAGGCGCGCGGGTGACGCAGCGCATCGCCATCCTCGATCCGTTCAGCGGGATCGCGGGTGACATGCTCCTGGGCGCGCTCGTGGCCGTCGGGCTGGACGCCGACTGGCTGCGGGCGCTGCCCGCGACGCTCGGGCTGGACGGCGTGCGCGTCGACGTCCGGTCCGTGCAGCGCGCCGGCATCGGCGCGGTGAAGGTGGACTTCGAGATCCCGCCGCAGCCGCACGGCCGGCATCTCTCGCAGATCCGGAAGCTCGTCGCGGCGGCCGGCGCGGTGCCCGAGCCCGTGCGCGAGAAGGCGGATCGCGTCTTCACGCTCATCGCCGAGCAGGAGGCGGAGATCCACGGCACGACCGTGGAGCGCGTGCACCTGCACGAGGTCGGGGCGGTGGACGCGATCCTCGACGTCGTCGGCGGGGTGTGGGGCCTCCACCTGCTCGGCGTCGAGCGCGTGTTCTGCGGCCCGATCCAGATGGGAGATGGGTTCGTGCGCGCGGCGCACGGCGTGTTGCCGGTGCCGGCGCCCGCGACGCTCCGCATCCTCGAGGGGCTGCGCGTGCGTCCGGGGCCCGACAGTGCCGGCGAGCTGGTGACGCCGACCGGCGCGGCGCTCGCGCGCGTGCTCTCCGAGGGCGTGCCGCCGCGCGAGTTCGTGCCGCGCCGCAGCGGCTTCGGGGCAGGGACGAAGGAGTTCGCCGACCGCGCGAACGCGCTGCGCGTCGTGATCGCGGACCTCGCACCGGCGGACGACGACGTCCCGGCGGAGCACGAGTCGCTCGCGCTGATCGCCGCGGACGTGGACGACATGAGCGGCGAGTATCTCGCGGCCGCGGCCGACGCGCTGCGCTCGGCCGGCGCGCTCGACGTCGTGCTGCTGCCGACCGTGATGAAGAAGGGACGGCCCGGCACGCGCCTCGAGGTGCTCGCGCGGCCGGAGGACGTGCCGCAGCTGGAGGCGCGCATCTTCGCGCACACCACGACGATCGGCGTCCGCGTCTCGCGCGTCGCGCGACGCGCGCTGGCGCGCGCCGAGCACCGGATCGCCGTCGACGGGCACCACGTGCGCGTCAAGGTGAGCCGCACGCCCGACGGGCGCGCGCGCGTGAAGCCGGAGTTCGAGGACGTCGCGGCCGCTGCCGCCGCGACGGGCCGCTCGTCCATCGAAGTGGCCGAGTCCGCCATGCGCGCGGCGGCGGCGCTGATCGCCCAGGGGACGTTGCCTGACGCGAGGTAAGTCGTAGCGGCTGCTTGATTTCGACCCCTTGCCCTCATAGGTTCAGTGAGCCCGCCACGGCGGGCGTCATCGGGCCGTTCGACGCGAGGTCGCCGGCCGGCAGAGTCTCTGCGGGGGAAGCCAGCCGCCCGGCGCTTCCCCCGTTCCGTGTCCGTGAGGTCGCCCTAGTGGTCCGCGTCTCCAGAGTGCAGCCCGGCAGCTTCGCCGACCGACTGGGCATCGTCGTCGGCACGCAGCTGCTCGCCATCAATGGCCGCGAGCTCGCCGACTTCATCGACTGGGAGTTCCTCAGCGGCGACGACCGGTTCACGCTGGACGCGAAGCAGCCGGACGGCACCGCCGTCGCGCTCGACGTCGCGCGTCCCGAAGGCGAGTCGTTCGGCCTGGAGCTCGAGCCGCCGGCGATCCGCCGCTGCGCGAACCGCTGCGAGTTCTGCTTCATCGAGGGGCTGCCGAAGGGGCTGCGCAAGCCGCTCTACGTCCGCGACGACGACTACCGCCTGTCGTTCGCCTACGGCAACTTCGCGACGCTGTCGAACCTCAAGGACCGCGACTTCGAGCGCATCATCGAGTACCGGCTGTCGCCGCTGTACGTCTCGGTGCACGCGACGCCGTGGGAGGCGCGCAAGCTCCTGCTGAACAACCCGCGCGTCCCGAACATCATCGAGCAGCTCACGCGGCTGAAGGACGGCGGCATCCAGTACCACTGCCAGATGGTCGTGGTGCCGGGCCTGAACGACGGCGACGTGCTGGAGGCCTCGCTGCAGGACCTCTGGAACCTCGGCGACGCGGTGCTCTCGGTCGCGCTCGTGCCGGTGGGCGTGACCCAGTTCTCGCACCTCTACACCGGCAAGCCGATGGATCCCGAGAACTCGGGGCGCATCCTCGACGCGGTGGAGCGGTGGGAGGCGCGCGCGCTGGCCGAGCGCGGCGACCGCTGGGTGTTCGGCTCGGACGAGCTGTACCTGCTGGCGCGCCGCGAGCTGCCCGACGCGGAGCACTACGGCGACTTCTCGCAGATCGAGAACGGCGTCGGGGCGGTGACCGCGCTCCGCGAGCGCGTCGCCGAGGGGCTCTCGACGCTCCCGCGGCTCGACGGCAAGCGCATCGGCGTGGTGACCGGCGTGTCGATGGGCGACCTGATGCCGCCGCTGCTCGCGCAGCTCACGCGGCAGACCGGGGCGCACTTCGAGCTGATTCCCACGGTCAACTCGCTCTTCGGTCCCACCACGACGACGGCCGGGCTGCTCGTCGGCGCCGACATCCGCCGTGCGCTCGACGGGCGCGACGATCTGGATCTCGCGCTGATCCCGGCCGAGTGCATCAACGACTCGGGCGTGTTCCTCGACGACGAGCCGTTCGTCGGCGTCCGCGAGTCGCTGCCGATGCCCGTCTATCCGTCGTACGACTTCATCGACGTGCTCGCGCTCGAAGGCGAGCCGGCGCTGTCCAGCGCGGCCTGACGCGCGCTCGCCCCCGCAAGGAATTCATGAGTCTTCCGGTCGTCGCCCTCGTCGGTCGTCCGAACGTCGGCAAGTCGCAGCTGTTCAATCGTCTCGTCGGGCAGCACCAGGCCATCGTCAGCGAGGAGGCGGGCACCACGCGCGACCGCCACTTCGGCCGCGTCGAGTGGAACGGGCGCTCGTTCTGGCTGGTCGACACCGGCGGGCTGATCGAGGACTCCGTCGTCCCGATGGACGTCGAGATCAAGAAGCAGGTCGTCCAGGCGATCGGCGAGGCGGACCTCCTGCTCTTCGTCGCCGATGCGCGCGTCGGCGTGCATCCGAGCGACGCGCGCGTGGTCGATCTGCTGCGCGCCTCGGGCAAGCCGTTCCTGCTGGTCGCGAACAAGGTCGACAACCCGCAGAGCTCGGACTTCTACGAGTTCTATCGCCTGAACGCCGGCGATCCGATCCCGGTCTCGGCCGCCAACGGCACGAACTCTGGCGACCTGCTCGACGAGATCACGCAGCGGCTGCCCGACCAGGACGAGCCGATCCCCGAGGCGCTGCGCGTCGCGGTCATCGGCCGTCCCAACGTCGGCAAGTCCTCGTTCGTCAACCGGCTCCTCGGCGAGGAGCGCCTGGTGGTCACCGACGTCGCGGGCACCACGCGCGACTCGATCGACACGCCCATGCGCTACCACGGGCGCGACCTGATCTTCGTCGACACGGCCGGCCTGCGCCGCCAGTCGAAGATCGACGACGGCGTCGAGTTCTACTCGTCGCTGCGCACGCGGCGCGCGATCGAGGGCGCGGACATCTGCGTCCTGATGATCGACGCGACGCTCGGCCTCGAGAACCAGGACCTCAAGATCGCGACGCTGGCGTGGGAGGCCGGGCGCGGCCTGATCATGGTCGTCAACAAGTGGGACCTGAAGGAGAAGGACGGGAAGACCGCCGACAAGTTCAAGAAGGAGGCGATCGAGAAGGTCCCGTACCTGGCCTTCGTGCCCTGGATCTTCACGTCGGCGCTCACGGGCCAGCGCGTGACGCGCGTGCTCGAGACGATCGTCGAGGTCGAGGCCGAGTGGCGCAAGCGGATCCCGACCTCGCAGCTGAACGAGACGCTCGAGTCGCTCGTGCAGCGCCTGCAGCCGCCGCAGGCGGCGGGGCGCGAGGTGCGCCTGCTCTACGGCACGCAGGTGACGTCCGCGCCGCCGACCATCGCGGTCTTCGGCAACAACCCGGACGCGGTCGCGGAGCACTACATCCGCTACCTGCACAACGGCTTCCGCGCGGAGTACGGCTTCACGGGCGCGCCGCTGCGCATCGTGATGCGCCACAAGAACGCGCCCGACACCGACCACCGCCGCGTGCGGGAGTAAGCCACCATGCACCCGGCGCTGGGACTCGTCGCGGCGTACCTCCTCGGCTCCGTGCCGGCGGCCTACCTGGCCGGCCGCGCGCGGGGCGTGGACCTCCGGGCACACGGCTCGGGCAACCTCGGGGCGACCAACGCGCTGCGCGTGCTCGGTTGGAAGATCGGCGTGCCCGTCTTCCTGTTCGACGCGCTCAAGGGCTTCGTACCCGCCTTCTGGTTCCCGACGTGGTTCGGCGCGCCGGGGCACTGGGCCATGGCGTACGGCTTGGCGGCGATCGTCGGCCACGTGAAGCCGGTGTTCCTGCTCGGGCGGGGCGGGGGAGGCGGGAAGGGGGTCGCCACGGCGGCCGGCGTCTTCCTCGGGCTCGCGCCCTTGGCGACCGCGGTCGCGATCCTCGCGTTCGCGGTCGTGGTGGCGGCCAGCGGCTTCGTCTCGCTCGGCTCCATCACCGCGGCCTTCGTCCTCGTGCTCGCGCTGGCCGCGACGGTCGGCGTGCGCGCGCCGGTGTTCGCGCTCGGCGTCGCGGTGGCGGTGTTCGTCGTCTGGTCGCATCGCGCCAACATCGGCCGGCTGCGGCGCGGAGAGGAGCACAGCTTCCGCCGCCGCCGCGAGGCGCCGGGACACGAGCCCGCGCAGGGGCAGACGCGATGACCGCGCCGACCAACGGGAACGGCATGCGCGCCGCGGTCGTGGGCGGCGGCGCGTGGGGCACCGCGCTCGCCGACCTCCTCGCGCGCAACGGCCACGAGACGGTGCTCTGGGCGCGCGAGGCCGACGTGGTGGAGGAGATCAACACCCACCACGCGAACCCGCGCTTCCTCGGCGGCTTCGCGCTCCCGCCGCCGCGGCGCGCCATCACGGACCTGCGCGCCGGGGTCCCCGGCGCGGCGCTGGTCGTCTACGTCGCGCCGTCGCACGTGCTGCGCACCGTCGCCGCGAGCGCCGCCGACGCGGTCGCGCCGGAAGCCGTGCTCGCGGTCGCGTCCAAGGGCATCGAGCGGGAGTCGTTCGCGCTGATGACGGACGTCGTCGCCGAGGCGGTGCCCGGGCGGCCCGTCGTCGCCATCTCCGGTCCCAGCTTCGCGGCGGAAGTGGCCGCGCGCCAGCCGACGGCGATCGTCGCGGCGTCGGAACAGCTCGAGGCGGCGGCGCTCGCGCAGCGCGCACTGAGCTCGCCGGAGTTCCGCGTCTACACGCACGACGACGTGACGGGCGTGGAGCTCGGCGGCGCGCTGAAGAACGTGATGGCGGTCGCCACCGGCATCATCGAGGGACTCGGCCTCGGCTTCAACTCGCGCGCGGCGCTCATCACGCGCGGCCTCACCGAGATGACGCGGCTCGGCGTGGCGCTCGGCGCGCGGCCCGCGACGTTCGCGGGGCTCGCCGGCCTCGGAGACCTCGTGCTGACGTGCACCGGGTCGCTGAGCCGCAACCGCTCCGTCGGCGTCGAGATCGGGAAGGGCATCCCGCTGGAGCAGGTGATCTCGACGCGCGAGACGGTGGCCGAGGGCATCCTCAACACGCAGAGCGCGCGCGCCCTCGCGGCGCGGCTGGACGTCGAGATGCCGATCGTCGAGGCGGTGCATCGCATCCTGTTCGAGGGCACGCCGGTGCGTCAGGCGGCGTCGGAGCTGATGACGCGCGCGCTGCGGGCGGAGCAGGACTGAGGTGGAGGGCCCCCGTCGTCGCGGCGCCGATGCCCGGCGCGAGCCGGTGCAGGAGTTCTTCTCGATCGGCGAGGTCTGCGAGCTCACCGACCTCAAGCCGCACGTCCTCCGCTACTGGGAGACGCAGTTCCGGGTGCTGAGCCCCGCGAAGAACCGCTCCGGCAACCGCGTCTACGCGCGCCGCGAGGTGGAGCTCATCCTCTTCGTGAAGCACCTGCTCTACACGGAGAAGTACACGATCGACGGCGCCCGCCAGCAGCTGGACGCGCAGCGGAAGGGCGGGAGCCTCCGCGCGGCCGCCCGCGCCTCGCTCGCGCGCGAGACGGTCGACTCGATCGAGCGCGAGCTGCGCGCCATCGTCGACGTGCTGGAGGGGCGGGTGCCGCTCGCCCCACCGGCCGCGCCGGACGCCCCGGAGCCGAACGTCGTCCCGCTGGCCGAGGCCGCGGTCGAGCCGGCGAGCGCGACCGAGACGCCGACCCGTTAGATTCGCCCCGCACGCGCCAGCCGGCGAGGGCCCGGCGGCGCATCGACTCGCCCGGCCGTCCTGGAGATCCGCTCGCGATGCGCCTGCTGTGCACGAACGACGATGGCATCCTCGCCACCGGTCTCGAGACGCTGGCCCGCGCCGCGGAGCCGCTCGGCGAGGTCTTCGTCGTCGCTCCCGATCGCGAGCAGAGCGCGACGAGCCACTCGCTCACGCTGCACCATCCGCTGCGCCCGGTGCCGCGCGGCGAGCGCCGCTGGCAGGTCGACGGCACGCCGACCGACTGCGTGATGCTCGCCGTCGAGGCGCTGCTGCCCGAGCGGCCGGACTTCGTGCTCAGCGGCGTGAACCACGGCCAGAACATGGGGGAGGACGTCCTCTACTCGGGCACGGTGGCGGCCGCGATGGAGGGGCTCTCGCTCGGCATCCCGGCGATCGCGGTCTCGTACGCCTGGGGCGACCTGCGCGCGGACCCGGCGCGGCTGGCCGCGCAGGCGGACCTGCTGTCGTCGCTCCTGAAGCACCTGCTGTCGCTGCCCGACTTCCCGCGCGACACGCTGCTGAACGTGAACCTGCCGCCCGTCCCGCCCGATCAGGTGAAGGGCGTGCGGCTGACGCGCCTGGGACGCCGGGTCTACTCGAACTCCATCACGCCGATGAGCGACCCGTGGGGTCGCCCGATCTACTGGATCGGCGGCGGGTCGGCGGAGTGGCGCGGCGAGCCGGACTCCGACTTCCAGGCCGTGCGTGACGGCTACGTGTCGGTGACGCCGCTGCATCTCGACCTCACCCACTACGATCGTCTCTCCAGCGCGGGGTCCTGGTGGCGGGACTTGTAGGCCCGGAGTTCCGGGGCGCGCGGCGGCGGCTCATCGAGACGCTGCAGGCCAACGGGATCACCGATCTCGCGGTGCTGCGCGCGTTCGACATGGTGCCGCGCCACGCGTTCGTGCCAACCGGCGTCGCCCATCGCGCGTACGAGGACGCGGCGCTCCCCATCGGGAACGGCCAGACGATCTCGCAGCCGACGGTCCATGCGCGCTCGCTGCAGGAGCTGCGGCTGACGGGCCGCGAGCGCGTCCTGGAGATCGGGACCGGCTCCGGCTACCAGACCGCGCTGCTCTCTCACCTCGCCGCGCAGGTGTTCTCGATCGAGCGCGTGCCGGCGCTGCTCGACCGGTCGCGCGAGATCCTCGCGCAGCTCGACGTGCGGAACGTCTCGCTCCTCCTCGGCGACGGCACCCTGGGGTGGCGGGACTACGCGCCCTACGACGGCATCGTCGTGGGGGCGGCCTCGCCCGACGTGCCGCTCCCGTACGCGGAGCAGCTGGCGGAGGGCGGGGGGCTGGTGCTCCCCAGCGGCACGCGCCCCGAGCTCTTGCTGTGCGTCTTCACCACGCGGACGGGGGCGCTCGCGCGCCGCGAGGTGGGGCCGGTGCGCTTCGTCCCGCTGCTCGGGGCGCACGGCTGGCAGTCGTGAGCGGCCCGACAGCGGACCCGCGCGACGTGCTGCACGTCCGCGTCGAGGGCCGGGTGCAGGGCGTCGGCTTCCGCTGGTTCGTGCGGGAAGCCGCGGTGGCGCGGGGGCTGTCGGGCTGGGTCCGCAACCTTGCCGACGGAGCCGTCGAGGTGCTGGCCGCGGGCGATCCGTCCGCGCTCGCGGCGCTGCGCGCGACGCTGGCCGAGGGGCCGCCGCACGCCCGCGTCGATCGGCTGGTCGATCTCGCCGGCGCCGCGGTGCCGGGCGCCGCGATGCCCGGTGCCGGTGACTCGTTCGAGATCGTCCGCGGCCCGCGCTCCTGAGCGCGCGCCGGACGCCTTCCGCTCATTTTCCCAGGAGCTCGTGATGACCGTGCCCCCGGCTGCGGACCTGTCGACGCGCCTTCTCGCGCGGCTGCGCGACGTGCCGGACTTTCCCAAGCCCGGGATCCTGTTCAAGGATGTCACCCCGATCCTCGCCGATGGCGCGCTCTTTCGCGCCACGACCGAGGCGATGGCCGACTGGTACCGGGGGGAGGGGATCACGCGCGTCGCCGGCATCGAGAGCCGCGGATTCATCCTCGGTGCGCCCGTCGCGCAGCATCTGGGCGTGGGCTTCGTCCCCCTCCGGAAGCCGGGCAAGCTGCCGTACGACCGGCACCGGGTGGAGTACGCGCTCGAGTACGGCACCGACGTCCTGGAGGCACATGTGGACGCGTGTCCGGGCGACCGGGTGCTGGTGGTCGACGACGTGCTGGCCACCGGTGGGACCGCGGAGGCTGCCTGCCGCCTGGTCGAGGCGGTCGGCGGGACGGTCGTGGGGTGCGCCTTCCTGCTGACGCTCGGATTTCTGGACGGCGAGCGGCGTCTGGAGGGCCGGGCGGTGCGGACCGTGCTGCGACTCTGAACGGCTGCGACGCGGGCGCGGATCCGCGGCTCCCTTGGCGGGTGCGGGGCAATGCCGCTAATTTCAAAGGCTTAGCCGCTCGACCCAGGCCGAGCTCGGCCCCTCGCCCTCGTAGCTCAGGTGGATAGAGCAGCGGTTTCCTAAACCGTTGGCCGCAGGTTCGAGTCCTGCCGAGGGCATCCGGTGCGCGACGCGCCGGCCGGCGATCACCCCTTCGTGCGTTTCCATGGCCTCCACGTCCCGCCTCGCATCCTCGTCCGGCTCGCTGGACGACGCCACCGAGAACTTCACCGACTGGCTTCGCGACCACAGCCGTCCGGTGGCCATCGGCGCGCTCGCGGTCGTCGCGCTCGCCGCCGGCACGTTCTTCTGGCGCAACGCGGCGGCGAGCAAGAACAGCCGCGCCGAGCAGGCCTACTTCCAGGCCCAGGCGCCCATCGCCCAGAATGATCTGGCCGGCGCGGAGCGCGAGCTCAAGGCCGTGGCGGACCGCTACGACGGCACCGCGGGCGGCGCGCAGGCCCAGCTGCTCCTCGCCCAGGTCATGTACGAGCAGGGCAAGTACCAGGCGGGCATCGACGTGCTGAAGGGGGCGGACGACGCGCCGGCGGCCCTCCGGAACAGCGCCAAGGTCCTGATGGCCGGCGGCTACGAGGGGCTCGGCAAGCCGGCGGAAGCCGCGAAGATGTACGAGGAGGCGGCGCAGGCGGCCGCGGCCGGTCAACGCGACGAGCTGCGCGCGAGCGCGGCGCGGGCGTACCAGGCGGCCGGCAACGCCGAGGCGGCCCGGAAGATCTGGGCGGAGCTCGCCAAGAACGAATCGAGCCCGCTGGCCGACGAGGCGCGCGTCCGGATGGGCGAGGTCGCCGCCAAGCCCGCGAGCTGACCCCGAACCCGGTTCCGGTCGAGCGGGATCCGGCTCGTCGAGCGTCGCCGGGCGGGTCGCCGGCATGCGAAGGATGAGCAGCGAGACGGTCCTCGGCGCCCCGGCGCGGAGGACCGTTCGTTCGCTCTGGAGGGTCGGGGGAGCGATTCCGACGGGGCGATCATGTCGTGCTGCTGTCGCGGCGTAGTATCGTATAATATATGTTATGTAAAGTACGCCTGTGGATAGCTGTGGGGAGAACCGCTCTGGCTCCATCCCTGTCGCTCGGGCGGCGCCACTCAGGCGCCAGTGATCCTCAGCCCAGATCGCCCAGGCGGGCGCGGAACACGATCCGCCCCTCGCCTGCCAGCGTCGGCCCCGCGCCGGGCGTCGCCGGCTGCCGCACCTCGAGCGTGCGCCCCGAGCTCGTCACGATCTCGGCCGAGCGCTCCGCGTCCTGCCAGGCGGCGAGCACGGCCGCGCACGCGACGGCGCCGGTCCCGCACGCCAGCGTCTCGCCCTCGACGCCGCGCTCGTAGGTGCGCATCCGCCAGCCGGCACCCGACGGCGCCGGTGACACGAAGTTCACGTTGGCGCCCGCAGCCAGCGTCGGGTCGAACCGCAGCGTCCGGCCCCGCGCGTCCAGATCGACGTCGGCGACGTCCGGTACCCGGACCACCAGGTGCGGGACGCCCACCAGCGCGAAGCCGATCCGCGCCTCGCCGCCCGCCACCGCGATCCCGGGCGCGTCCGACGCCAGCTCGCGGACGGCCGGCATCTCGATCTCTGGCCGGTCGTCGACCAGCCGCGCCCGGATCGGCCCGGCATCGGTCTCGATCACGAACCCCGCCGGGTCGACGATCCCCAGCGCGACCGAGAGCCGCGTCGTGCACAGCGTCGCGTTGCCGCACAGCGTCGCCCGGGAGCCGTCGCTGTTGTAGTACGCCATCCGGACGTCGCCGACGGTCGACGGCTCCAGGAAGACGACCCCGTCGGCACCGACGCCCGTCGCCCGCGCGCACAGCGCCTGGATCGCCGCCGGCTCGGCCAGGACGCCGGCCGGGCGCTCGCGGGCGTCGAAGAAGACGAAGTCGTTCCCCGAGCCGCAGAGCTTGAAGAACTCGCGGCCCTCTTCGGCGCGCAGCCCGGCTTGGTCGCTCATCGCTGGTCGTCCCTGGTCGAAGTCGGCCGGTCGCCTCAGACGCGACCGGTCATCGCCCACCACCGCAGCCGCCAGACCATCCACACGGCCTCGCGGACGATCCGCTTCGACATCTTGCTCTCCCCCTCGGTCCGGTCCACGAACACGATCGGGATCTCGGCGATCCGGAAGCCCTTCTTCCAGGCCCGGAAGCTCATCTCGATCTGGAACGCGTAGCCGTTCGACCGGACGTCTCCCAGGTCGATGGCCTGGAGCACCTCGCGCCGGAAGCACTTGAAGCCGCCGGTCGCGTCGAAGAGCTGCAGCCCGGTGACGAGCCGCGCGTAGATGTTGGCCGAGTAGCTCAGGATGAGGCGCGTGATCGGCCAGTTCACCACCGTGACCTTGCCGAACCGGTAGCGCGAGCCGAGGACGAGGTCCGCGTCCTGGATGGCGGCCAGGAACTGCGGCAGGTGCGCCGGGTCGTGCGAGAAGTCGGCGTCCATCTCGAACACGTACGAGTGGCCGCTCGCCAGCGCCCAGCGGAACCCCGCCAGATACGCCGTGCCGAGGCCGAGCTTCTTCTCGCGATGGAGCACGTGCACGCGCGGGTTGACCGCCGCGATGCCGTCGACGATGGCGCCCGTGCCGTCCGGCGAGTTGTCGTCGACGACCAGGATGTCGATGCGCGGATCCTGCGCGAGCGCCTGGTCGATCAGTCGGCTGATGTTCTCGCGCTCGTTGTACGTCGGGACGATGACGACCGCCCGGCCGTTCCCGGCGGCCGGCGCGCCGGCGTGTTCCCCTGCTGCGGGCGTGGCCTCAGGCACGGTGGCGACGCTCCATGGCGAAGCCGGCGCCCATCGCCAGGAGGGAGAGCGCGAGGACCCCGAGCGAGATCGCGAAGCCGGTCTCGAACCGGGGGCTCGTGAACGTCAGCAGCACCTCGCGCGCCCCCGTCGGGAGCGCGACGCCGATGAGCGAGTAGTCGGCGCGGCCGATCTGCGCCGGCCGGCCGTCGGCCGTCGCCGTCCACCCGGGATAGAAGTTCTCCGAGACGACGAGCGCCGCTCCCGCCGGCGCGGGCCGGTCCAGCGTGAGCGCGATGCGCCCCGGCGCGCGCTCCTTCACGCGCACCGACAGGTCGAGTGGCGCAGGTAGTTGCGAGGGCACGTCTTGCGTGGGCACGGCTGCGGCCGTGTCGAAGAGCGCGGCGCGGCGCACGTCGAAGCGCGGGTCGAGCACCGTGGCGAGCACGCTCTCGTCGGGCGCCTTCACCGCGATCGGCGCGACCCACGCCGGCGGGTTGTCGCCCGGCAGCCGGAAGACGTAGGACATCGTGCCGACGGCGTTGCGCGCCGGGCCGGCGACCCGTGTCGCGCCCTCGATCGGCAGCTCGGGCGTGTTCGTCAGGAAGAAGCGCACGTTCGCGAGGCGCCAGAAGTTCGGGTTGGCGATGTTCTGCGCGCCCGACTCGATGCCGTAGAGCTGCTGGTAGCGACCGAGCTCGTTGCCGTGGTAGCCGAGCACCTGGCGCACGCGGTGCACCATCAGCGCGTCGCCGGTGAGGAACGGATCGCGCGGCGTGAGCCCCTCCGCGGCGAGCGGCGTCGCGATCACGCGGCCCGAGTCCGCCTGCGTCTTCAGGAAGTCGATGGTCGGGTCGCTCGCGAACAGCTGCGCCGCCGGCGGCGAGAAGCGCCAGTACAGGCGCTCGATGGACCAGAGGTCCAGCGAGACCAGGGCCGCGAGCGCCCACGCGGCGGTGCGCGCCGGCAGGCTGCCGCGACGCATCGCCAGCAGGACGCCGGCGACCGCGACGACCGCGAGGAGCGAGCGCCACGCGCCGAGCGTCAGCGCGCCGGTGTTCTGGTCCACGAGCCCGGCGAGCTGCGGGTTCGCGAACGACGCGGCCAGGTTGGTGAGCATCCCGCCGGTCGCCATCAGCGCCACGACGGCCGCGGCCGCGATCCACGCGATCAGGTAGCGCGGCCGGAAGCGCAGCGCGAGCGCGCGCTCGGTGCCCATCGCCGCGAGCACCGCGACGGCGAAAGACACGACGTACAGCATCGTGCTCGGCGCGCGGAAGAACTTCGTCCCGGGGACGAGCGCGTAGACGAGATGATAGAACGGCGTGTGGCCGCCCAGCGCCCAGAGCGTCGCCACGACCAGCGTGCCGACCCAGAACCAGAGGAACTTGCGGCGCGCGGCGCTCGCCCCGAAGGCGAGGCCCGCCAGCACCAGGACCGCCGCGCCGATGTACTCGCTGTGGAAGTGGATGCCGTTCCGACCCGTGTAGTGGTCGAGGATCCCCGAGAACTGCGGCAGGTAGGTGTTGATCAGCTCCTCGGGCGGCATCGAGTAGGAGATCGCGTGCTCCCACCCCTTCCCGCCCGCGCGCGGCGACCAGGGCGTGTACTCCAAGACCGGCCAGAACTGCACGGCGCCGCCGAGCATCCCGACGGCGACGGCGACGGCCGCGAACGCGAGGCGGCGGAGCGCGGTCGGTCGCGGCAGTGCGCCCCCTTCCCCACCGGCCGAGAAGGCGCAGAACAGCGCGTAGGCGCCGGTGACGAGCAGCAGGTACTGCAGGAGCTGCGGGTGCGGCGTGAGGACGGCGAGCATGACGCCGAGCGCGAGCCCGCCCCACGCCCACGCGCGGCCGTCGCGCACGCCGCGGTGCACCATCAGCAGCACGAGCGGCAGCAGCGCCGAGATGAAGATCTTGCCGTCGTGCCCCGGCGAGACCAGACCCGCGACGTTCCCGCCCAGCATGTAGGCGAGGCCGCCCACGAGCGCGCCGAAGAAGCCCAGGCCCACCGCGCGCAGGAACGCGAAGGTGAAGAGCCCCGCGAGGAAGACGTGCAGGATCATCCCCCACGTCATCCCGGCGTCGGCCGGCAGCACGAATCGCAGGAGGAACGTGGGATAGAAGATGTCGCCGTGCATCGCGGCGACGTACGGCATCCCGCCGAACAGGTACGGGTTCCAGAGCGGGAACGACCCCGTCTCGCGCATGTACGACGCGGCGAACTCGCGGAACGCGTAGCCGGCGATGTACTGGTCGCTGTGCGGGCTGACGAGGAACTGGCCGAGCAGCGCCGGCCAGGCCAGGAGCAGCGTCGCGATGGCGTACGTCGCGGCGGCCCAGAGCGTCGGGCGCGCGGGCGTCGCGAGGACCGGCTCGGCCACCTCGGCGCGGCGGCCGGTGCGCGCGGCGGACGCGCGCGCTGGCGCGCCGGCGCCGGGCGCCACGGCGGGCGTCGCCTCGGCGCTCACGGCGGGGTCAGGACGGGACATCGGTGCGGGAAGGCGGGAAGCGGAGCGAGGCGTCGCGCGCGAGGAACAGCAGGCCGGGCATCACCTCGAGCACGGTCAGCCACAGGCGGGAGACGAAGGCGAGCAGCCAGGCCTCCACGGGGGTGGCGAGGCCGAGGGCCGTCATCGAGCTGACCATCGCGAGCTCGCGCGCGCCGATGCCCCCGGGGAGCACGAGCGCGAGATACCCCGCGAGGTAGGAACCGGTGAAAACTGCGACGTACTCCAGCCAATTACCAGCGGAGGCGGGCGCGAGCGAGAGCGCGAGGACGCGGAAGGCGATGCCGTAGCCGACCCAGGCGGCGACGTTGCTCAGCACGACCAGCCAGAGCACGCGGGGCGGCGCCTCGCGCACCGGCACCTCGCGCCCCAGGAGGCGCGCCGCCAGCCGCAGCGCGGGCGCGAGCGCGACCGGCATCAGCGCGAGCCCGAGGGTCGCAGCGACGGCGATCGCGACCGCGGCGCCCGCGCCGCCCGGCGCGACCGTCCGCAGCACCGGGAGGCCGGTCAGCAGCATGACGGTGAAGCCGGCGGCCAAATTGACCAGCGTCCCCGCGACGGCGGCCCCGGACGCGGCGCCGGCGGAGACGCCCGCCTGCCGCGAGAGGAGCCCCATCGCCGCGATCGACCAGACCTTGCCGGGGATGTAGCGTCCGAGGTTGGAGACGGCCCAGATGCGGGACGCCGGCCAGAACGCGAGGTGCGAGCCCCAGGCGGCGACCAGCGTGCGCCACGCGTGCACGAGCAGCGCATAGGTCCCCAGCACCAGCGCGCCCGACCCGAGCACGAGCGGCCAGTCGGGATGGAGCGAGCCGGCGCGGAGGCGCACCTCGTCCCACTGGCCGCGCAGCTGGTCGGCCGCCTGCCAGAGCACGAACGCGACGACGCCGAGCGTCGCGAGCCAGATCGCCGTGCGGCGCGCGCCCGACCGGCCGCGAGGCGTGGAGGCGCTCATCGCGCCGCCACGGCGCGGTCGTAGAACGCGCGGTAGCGCGCGGCCACGGCGGACGGCGCGAAGGTCGCCAGCGCCGTCTCCCGACCCGCGGAGCCCAGCCGCCGCGCGAGCGCCGCGTTCGCGAGCAGCGCGTCGATCGCGGCCGCGAGGGCGGCCTCGTCACCGGCCGGCACGAGCAGGCCGTCGCGGTCGTGATGGACGACGTCGACCAGCCCTCCGGAGGCGAACGCGATGACCGGCGTCCCGCAGAGGTGCGCCTCGACGGCCACGAGGCCGAGGCCTTCCTCGCGCGACGGGATGACGAGCGCCTGCGCGGCGCCGTACAGGGCGCCCAGACGCTCCTGCGGTTGACTCGGCACCCAGCGGACGCGCGCCGCGACGCCGAGCCGCTCCGCCAGCGCGCGCAGCGCGGCCTCCTCGGGACCCGAGCCGACGACGGTCAGCGTGGCCGGAGCGGTCGCCCGCGCGAGCGCGCGGAGCAGCACGTCGACGCCCTTCTGCGCCGTGAGGCGACCGACGAAGAGCAGCCCGTCGCGCATCGCCTCGCCCGCCGGACGGGGGAAGCGGTCGACGTCGACCGGCATCGGCGCGACCTCGCACGCCAGGCCGGGCGCCTTGTCGCCGCCCGGGGCGCGCAGCCAGCGGTAGACGGCCGTGCCGCCCCCCGCGCGGCCGCCGACGCGCGCGACCAGCGCGCGCGCCGGCCCGACGCCCGCGGCGAGCCGCACGTCCGAGCCGTGCATCGTCACCACCAGCGGAGCCGCGCCGCGAACGCCGGGGAGCACCGCCGACAGCCCGCCGGGGAACCACCAGTGCGCGTGCACCACGTCGGGGCGCCACGCGCGCACCTCGCGACGGAGCGCGCGCGCGCCGGCGCCGACGAGGCCCGCGAGCGCGAGCAGCCCGCGCGCGCTGCCGCGCGCCTCATCGGCCATCGCGCCGGTGTAGGCGAGCGTCTCCCACGCGCGCGGGGCGTAGCGAAAGCGCCGGACCGGGACGCCCTCGATCGCGTCCTCGGGTGCCAGCCCCGCGGCGGCGGGGGCGAGCACGCGCACGTCAGCGCCCGCGCCCTTCAGCGCGACGGCGAGGCGGAGCAGGAACGAGCCCGCGACGTCGCCCGCGTAGCGCGGGTACGAGTGCGCCAGGAAGAGGACGCGCACCGGACGGCCGGCCGCCGTCGATGCGTCAGCGCGCGCCGTCGGTCGGGCGGACGCTCCGCGCGGCGCGCGACTCGTCCAGCTCCCGCCGCAGCTCCGCGAGCTCCGCGCGCATGCCCGCGATCAGCTCTCCGAGCAGGCCGCCCACGAAGAGCACGACGCCGACGATGACGCACGTCGTGACGATCGTCCACACGGAGCGCAGCCCGACGCCGGTCGCCGCCAGCCACGCGAGCGCGGCCAGCCCGAGCACCACGCCCAGCGCGAACAGCCCGGCGCCCGCCATCCCGAACAGGAGGAGCGGCTTGCGCCCGAAGCGGAGCTCGAACCAGACGGAGAGCATGTCGAGCACGCCCACCGGGATCCGGCCGATCCCGAACTTCGAGCGGCCCGCGTGCCGCGGATAGAGCGGCACCGGGATCTCGGAGACGCTGTAGCCCTGCGCGGCCGCGATCACAATCATGTAGCGGTGCCAGTCCGGGCGGATGGGCAGCCCGGCCATGATCTCGCGGCGGTACGCCTTGACGTTGTTCAGGTCCTTCACGCGCACGTCGAAGAGCGCGCGACTGAGCCGGTTGTAGATGCGCGAGACGAAGGCCTTCTCGTACTTCCCCTGCTTGAAGCCCGTGACCATGTCGCTCTCGCCGGCGAGGATCGGGGCGACGAGCCGCGGGATGTCCTCGGGCTTGAACTGCAGGTCGGCCGGGTAGAACACGAGCGTGTCGCCGCGAGCATGCAGGTACCCGGTGCGCAGGCCGTCCGCGATGCCGCGCCGCGCGCGGTGGCGGGCCATCCGCAGGAACGGGTAGCGCGTCGCCAGCTGCTGGAGCACCGCCCAGGTGTCGTCGTCGGAGCCGTCGTCCACTACGACGACCTCGTAGCGCACGCCCGGGTCGGCGGCGAAGGCGGCGGCCGCCTGCTCCATGAACAGGGGGAGGTTCTCCGCCTCGTCCTTGGCGGGGACCAGCACCGATACGTCGACGGCCCGGCCCTCCTGGACGGAGGCGCCGGGCGCGGTCGGGGCGGACGGGTCGTGCACGGGGGCGGCGAGAGTCGGGGTCGGCGTCATGGACGCCGAATCATACTCGCTTTCGCATCCGGGCGGAGAGGACGCCGAGCTGGTCGCGGTACTTGGCGACCGTGCGGCGGGCGATGTTCACCCCGCCCTTCTTCAGGATGTTGACGATCGCCTGGTCGGTCAGCGGGTTCTTGGAGTCCTCGCCCTGGACCAGCTTCTGGATCTGGTCCTTGATGCCGCGGGCCGAGACGTCCTCGCCGTCCGTGGTCGAGAGGCCGGACGAGAAGAAGAACTTGAGCGGGAGCACGCCGCGCGGCGTCTGCACGAACTTCTCGTTCGTGACGCGGCTGACGGTGCTCTCGTGCATGTTGATCACCTCGGCCACCTCGCGCAGCGTGAGCGGCTTGAGGAACTGCACGCCCTTCTCGAAGAAGTCGCGCTGCCGGTCGACGATGTAGTTCATGACCTTCAGCATCGTCTGGCGGCGCTGTTCGATCGCCTGGATCATCCAGTTCGCGGAGTTGAGCTTCGAGGAGATGAACTCCTTGCTCTCGCCGTCGAACTTCTTCTTGTCGCGCGCGATCTCCTGGTACGCCTTCGACAGCTTGAGGCGCGGGAGGTTCGCATCGTTCAGGAAGACGTGGTAGCGCTGATCGATCTTGTCGACGATCAGGTCCGGGATGATGTAGTTGTCCGTGCCGGCCGAGTAGAGGAGGCCCGGCTTCGGATCGAGCTTCGCGATCTCGTCGGCCGCGCGCTGCACGTCGCTCGGCGCGATGCCGAAGCGCTTGGAGATCTCGCTCCACCGGTGCGCGATCAGCTCGTCGAAGCAGTCGCGCACGAGGCGGTACGGCACCGAGTGCTCGAGCCCCGCGTCCTTGAGCTGCAGCATCAGGCACTCGCGCAGGTTGCGCGCGCCGACGCCCGGCGGGTCGAGGCTCTGCACGATGCGGAGCATGTCGTTCGCCTCCGCCTCGGTGAACACCGGCGCCTCGTCGGGATCGAGGTCGCGCTCCTCGGCCGAGGCGCGCACCACGTCGTTGATGCTGGCGACGATCTCCTCGACCGGGCAGTCGAGGTAGCCGTCCTCGTTGATGTTGCCGAGGAACTCGTCGGCGAGCATCAGCTGCCGCGGGTTGAGATCGAGGAGGGTGATCTGGTCGCGGAGGTGGTCGCCGAGGTCGCGCGTGTCGACGGTGACCGGCTCGTAGTACTCCTTCTCCTCGTGCTCCTCGCGCCGCCCGCCGGTGTCGAACCCGTCGAGCAGGATCTCCTCCCAGTCGATCTCGTCGTCCTTCTCCTTCTGCTCCTCCTGCTGCTCCTGCTCGGCCGCGGGCTCCTCGGTGCCCTCCTCCTCGTCCTCGTCGTCCGGCTCGACCATGTCGAGGAACGGGTTGTTGAGGAGCTCCTGCTTGAGGTGCTGCTGGAGGTCGAGCAGGGGCATGTAGAGCAGATCCATCGCCTGGTAGAGGCG
>CBHYLO010000017.1:0-19532 GCA_966128675.1 uncultured bacterium
CATGCCGCCCTCGCGGGCGCGGCGCAGGACGTCGGCGGCGTTGCGGAGCGGGCCGGTGAGCCCGTCGCGGCGCGACGGGAAGAGCGCGCGCACGTCGGCCGCGGTCACCGCGTCGTGTCCGCGCGCGTGCAGCCAGTCGACGATGCACAGCACCGCGTAGGCGGGCTTGAGCTCGACGCACTTCTCGCGCAGCACGTCGTGTAGCGCGCGCCGCTCGTCGGGCCCGTAGCTGGGCCGGTGGCCGCGCGAGTCGCCGCGCGACGCCTCGGCGCCGTCGGCGATCGCCGTTGCGCGACGGCGTCCGCGGCGGACGCGCGGCAGCAGCTCAGCGGACATGGGACACCACCGCGCCCGGAGCCGTGCCCGGCGCGGCGTGCCGCTGCCGGATGCCGAGTGCGAGCAGCAACGGCAGCGTGAGGAAGAGCGCGAGGGCGAGCCGGGGCTCGCGGCGGACGGGCCGGGCGATGATCGTGGACGGCACGCGGCGACGGGGCTGGGAGCGACGGAACGGCGCCGGCGACACCGGAAGGGGCGTCGCGGGCCGGAGCGTGCCCCTCCGCAGCGCAATTCGGTGGCCAGACGATTGCGACCCAAACGATTCTGGTCGCCCGCGTCTCGTGCGTGCGTGCGAGCGTACGGCAGCGTACAGTGGCGTGCTGCGATGCGCTGCGGCGTGCGAAGAGTTACGTCGTCGTCGCGCGCGTCAGCGCGCCGCGGCCGCCGCCCGGCGCGCCAGCTTGCGCGCGTACAGCGCGGCGTCGGCACGCGTCAGCACCGCGTCGAGGTCGTCCCCGCCTTCCACCGCGGCGACGCCGATGCTGAAGCCGAGCGCGTACGGCCGGCCCGCGCGCGCGGCCGCCTCGTTGGCGCGCGCGAGGTGCTCGCGCAGGCGAGACGCCAGCACCTCGCCCTCGTCGGTGGTCGCGGCGCCGGTGGCGTAGACCACGAACTCGTCGCCGCCCAGCCGCGCGGCGAGGTCGCCCTCGCGCACGGTGCCGCGCAGCACGTCGGCGACGGCGCGCAGCGCGAGGTCGCCCTCGCCGTGGCCATGCTCGTCGTGGATCCCCTTGAAGCCGTCCATGTCGAGGTACAGCAGCGAGCCGCGGCGTCCCGCGCGGCGGCCGACCTTCAGCTCGTGCTCCGCCATGCGCCGGAAGCCGCGCCGGTTGAGGAGGCCCGTCAGCTCGTCGTGCTCCGAGAGCGCGGCCAGCCGCGCCTCGAGCGCGCGCTGCTCGGTGATGTCGCGGCCGATGCTCGCCGTGCCCATGATCGCGCCGCTCGCGTCGTGCAGCAGCGTGCTGTCCCACGCGATCAGCCGGCGCTCGCCGGCGCGCGTGAGGATCTCGCTCTCGAAGTGCGGCACCGCGTCGACGCCGGCGAGCATGCGCGCGAACACCTCGCGCAGCGCGGGGCCGTTCGGCACGAAGTGCGCGAACCAGTCGCGGCCCACGATCTCCTCGCGCGCCCAGCCGGTGAGCGTCGCCAGCGCGTCGTTGGCGAACGTCACGCGCCCCTCGCCGTCGAGGCTCACCGCGACGGAGCGCACCGTCTCGAGCACGCCGCGGAAGCGCGCCTCGCTCTCGCGCAGCGCGGCCTCGGCGCGCAGGCGCGCGCTCACGTCGCGCGCCGACCCGAGGACGTGCGTGCACACGCCGTCGGCGTCGAACACGGGCGTCAGCGTCGTCTCGACCGTGAGGCGGCCGGCCGCCAGCTCCAGCTCCTCCTCGAAGCGCAGCACGTCGCCGCTGGTCGCGGCGCCCGCGTAGCGCGCCACCGCGCCCGCCGCGTCGTCCGCCGGCAGCAGCTCGCGGATCGTGCGGCCGACGATCTGGTCGGCGGTCAGCCCGCTCAGCTCCAGGTACGCGGCGTTCACCGACTCGCAGCGGAAGTCGACGACCGCGTCGTCCACGCCGCGCTCCACCGCCATCAGGAACATGAGGTCCGTGGCGCTGTCGTAGATCAGCGACAGGCGCGACTCGCTCTGCCGCAGCGCGGTCTCGACGCGGATGCGGTCGGTGACGTCGTGCAGCACGGAGTGCGCGTAGACGCGGCCGTCGAGCTCCACGCGCGTGGGGTGGAACTCCACCATGCGCACCTCGCCCGACGCCAGGCGGTGGGGCACCACGCCGCCCGGCGCCTGCCCCGCGCGCTCGTGGAGCGCGCGCATCGCGGCGGCCGGCAGGATGTTGATCTCGCCCAGCGGCATGCCGCGCATCGCGTCCAGCGCGTAGCCGTAGAACCGCGCGGCCGACGCGTTGGCGTCGACGATGCGCGACGTCTCCAGGTCGACGATCCACTGGACGGCGGTGCTGCGCTCGAACAGCGCGCGGTGCCGCTCCTCGCTCGCGCGCAGCGCGGCCTCGGCGGCCTTCTGCGCGGTCATGTCGCGCGCCGCGCACACGGAGCCGAGGAACTCGCCGTCGGGCCCGTGGAGCACGCGCACGTTCGCCACCATCGTGCGGTGCGGACGGCCCGGCACCGCGACGACGTACTCCACGTCGTCGACGTCGGCGCGCGTGGCGAGCGCCCGCACGTGCGGCAGCTCCTCCGTCGGCAGCGGCGTCGCGGCGTCGGGCCGGAGCACGCCGTAGTACGTGCTCCACTCCTCGGGCGCGAGGTCGGGGTTCTCGGGCAGGCCGTGCGCCTCGCGCGTGGCTTGGTTGAACAGCACGAGCTGGCCGTCGGGCGAGCACACGCTGACGTGCTCCGACAGGCTGTCGAGCACCGTCGAGAGGAACGCGCGCTCCTGCGCCAGCGCGTTCTCCGCCAGCTTGCGGTGCACGACGGTGCCCACCTGCGCCGCGACCGCGGCCAGCAGGTCGACGTCGGCGTGCTGCACGCGCCGCGCGTCGCGGGTCAGGAACGACAGCACGGCGACGACGGCGCCGCGCGCCAGCACCGGCACGGCGATGCCGCCCGTCAGGCGCGCGCGCCGCGCCTCGTCGGCGCGCGAGAAGTCGACGCCCGGCGCGCGCAGGTCGGGCACGGTCACCGGCGCGCCCGAGGCCCACGCGCGCGCGGCCAGGCCGCCGCTCCCGCGGACGACGAGCCCCGCGCTGGCCGCCGCGAACGCGGCCAGCCGCTCGTCGCCGGGCGCGTGCCACACGGGGCCGTGCACCAGCACCGGCGCGCCGTCGCGGTCCGCGCCCACGAGCCACATCTCGCCGAACTCCCAGCCGGCCGCCGCGCACATCGCCTCCAGCGCCAGCGCGCCCGCCTCCGGCACGTCGCCCGCCTCGGCGATGGCGTGCGTGACGCGCTGCAGCAGGCGCAGCTCCAGCTCCGCGATCTTCTGCGGCGTGACGTCGCGCGCCATCACCGCCACGCCGTCGGCCAGCGGGACGACCTGCACCGACGTCCAGCGCGCCGTGACGCGCGGGTCGCGCGACTCGCGCTCGAACTCGATCGCCTCGCCCGTGCGGAGCACGTCGGCCAGGCGCTGCACGAGGCCGTCCTCGCGCGCCACCGGCCAGAGCTCCGAGAACCGCGCGCCGACCACGTCGTCGGCGACCATCCCGCTCAGGCGCTCCAGCGCCGCGTTCGCCTCGACGTACTCGAAGTCCACGACCGCGCCCGCGGCGTCGCGCACGGCGCGCAGCGCGGAGTAGGCGATGCGGCCGTTGTCGAGCATCGCGCGGAAGCGCGCGTCGCTGTCGCGCAGCGCGCGCTCGACCGCGACGCGCTCGCGCAGGTCGCGCATCACCGTCGAGAACGAGGTCGGGTCGTCGGTCGTCGCACCCGGGTGCGCGGTGAGGGCGATCGACACCGGGATGCGCGCGCCCGAGACGTCCAGCAGCTCGCCGTCGCCCCGCCACTCGCCGTCGCGCAGCGCCGTCGTGAAGCCCTCGGCCTCCAGGCGCGCCATCGTCTCGGGCGGATGGAACGCGCGGAGGTTGAGCGACCCGACGTCCGCGTCGTCCGCGAGGCCGAGCAGCCGCCGGCCCGCGCGGTTCAGGAAGTCGAGGCGCCCGCCCGGCCGCGTGATGCCGACGAAGTCCGCCGTCGCCTCGAACATCGCGACCAGGCGCGCGCGCGCGGCCTCGGCGCGCCGCTCGGCGCTCACGTCGCGATAGACCGCCCGCGTGCCGATGCAGCGCGGCCGCCCGGTCGCGGGGTCGGGCGCCATCATCGGCGTCGCGCGCCCGCGGCACACCACGCGGCGCCCGTCCCGCGCGGTCAGCACCGCCTCGAACTCCTCGATCGTCTCGCCCGTGACGAGGCGGCGCGCGGCGGCCAGGTAGGCCGCCCGATGCTCGGGCGCGACCAGCGCCACTGCGGGCAGCGCCATCGCCTCCGCGCGCGAGTAGCCCAGCGTCCGCTCCCACGTGCGGTTCACGTACACGATCCGCCCGTCGCCGTCCGCGGCGCAGGCCAGCTCGGTCGAGGCGTCGAGCAGCTCGGCGAGCAGGCGCGCCTCGGGCGACGCGTCGGCGGACGCGCCGCCCGACGACACCGGGTCGCCGTGGGGCGTGGACATGGGCGGGGCCCGGACGGCGCCGGGCGGGAGGAGGGGACACACGTGGGGCCGGAGCCCCGCCCGCGTGGCCGCGGTGCGGCCCCGGCGCCGCTGCCCGCAGGACGAGCGACGCGCGTTTGCCGTTACGCGCGCGATCGTGACGAATCCGGCACGCGGCGCGTCGCGCGTCAGCCCGCGGCGATCCCCGCGCGCGGCAGCACGAGCGCGAAGGTCGACCCCTCGCCCGTGTGGCTCTCGACCGTCAGCTCGCCGCCCATCGCCCGCGCGAGGTCGCGGCTGATCGCGAGGCCCAGCCCCACCCCCTGCTGGCTGTCGCGCGTGAGGTGGCGGTCCACCTGCACGAACGGCTCGAAGATGGCGGCCTGCTTGTCGGCGGGGATGCCGCGCCCCGAGTCGCGCACGCAGACGCGCACCAGGGCGCGCGCGGCGTCGGGCACGTCGCACGACACCACGATCCGCCCGCCCTCGTCGGTGAACTTCACCGCGTTCGTCAGCAGGTTGCTGAGGATCTGCTTCACGCGGTCCGCGTCCGCGCGCACGGCCAGCGCCGCGTCGGCCAGCTCCAGCGCGTAGGTCAGCCGGCGCGCCCGGAGCTGCGGCGCGACCATCACCTCCAGGTCCGCCAGCACCAGGTCGAGGCGCACGTCCTCCAGGTGCACCTCCACCTGCCCCGGCTCGACGCGCGCGAAGTTCAGCACGTCGTTCACCAGCGACATCAGCACCTTGGCGCCGCGGCGGATGCGCGTCAGGTCCTCGCGCTGCTCGTCGGTCACCGGGCCGCGCACGCCCATCTCCAGCAGCTCGGTGTAGCCCGCGATGGCGTTGAGCGGCGTGCGCAGCTCGTGGCTCATCGTCGACAGGAACTGGCTCTTGGCGCGGTTGGCCGCCACGGCCTCCTCGCGCGCGCGCTCCGCCTCGCCGAACAGCCGCGCGTTGTCCACCGCGACGGCCGCGCGCTGCGCCAGGTCCTGCGCCAGCGCGAGGTCCGCCTCGTCGTAGCGCCGCCCCGACTCGCTCATCGCGAGCGTCAGCGCGCCCAGCGTCACGCCCCGCGCCACCAGCGGCACCGCGATCACCGACGTGAGGCCGAGCGCCCGGATCATCCGCGCGTGCTCGGCGTCGCGGGCGCTCGCCTCGACCATCGCGTCCGTCACCTCCGGCAGGAAGAGCGGCGCCCGGGCGCGCAGCACGGCGGCCATCCCCATGTCCGCCGACCAGTCGGTCGGGTAGCGCGCCTGCAGCTCGGCGCCGAGCGCGATCTTCGCGGGATCCTCGTGCACGACGGCCAGGCGCTGCAGGCGCGGCGGCCACTCCGGACGCGTCGGGTCGTCCAGGACGTCGACCGCGCACCAGTCGCCCAGGCGCGGCACGGCCGCCCGCGCGACGGCGCGCAGCGTCGTCTCGTGGTCCAGCGACGCGCTCAGCACGCCCGTCGCCTCCACGAGGAAGTCGCTCGCCTCCCGCGCGTGCCGGCGCGCCGTCGCGTCCTCGAAGAAGATCGTCAGCCCGCCGCGCGACGACGGATACAGGCGCCCCTCCATCCAGCGGCGCAGCGTGGGCGAGAACGCCTCCACGACCTCCGGCGCGCGCGACTCGAGCACGCGGTGCGCGGCGAGGACGAACGCGCTGGCGACGCTCGCCGGGAAGGCCTCCTCCAGGCGCAGGCCGAGCAGCTCGGCGGCCGGCCGCCGCAGCATCTCCTCGGCGCGCGGGTTGACGAAGGTGAAGCGTCCCTCGGCGTCGAGCGCCACGAAGCCGTCGCGCACCGAGCCCACGATCTCCGCGGTGAACTCGCGCGCCTCGTGCTCGGCGACGAAGGCGCGCGCCCGCGCCAGCGCCAGCCCGCACTGCTCGCCGAGCGTGGCGAGGAAGGTGCGCGTCGCGGCGTCGAACTCGCGCGCCTCGCGGAAGCTGGCGCTGAAGCCGCCCAGCGTCTCGTCGCCGCTCGTCACCGGGATCGCGACGAACGCCTCGAAGCCCATGTCGCCCGTCTCGGCGACGACCTCGGGGTACAGGCGCCGCCAGGCCTCGCGCGACGAGAGCCAGCGCGGCGTGCGCGTCAGGATCGCGTCGGACAGCGGGCGTCCGGCCCGCAGCGGGAAGCGGCGGTAACTGGCCACCAGCGCCTCCGCGTAGCCGTGCGCGCGGACGGTCTCGAACGCCGGGCCGTCGGGCGTCCGGTGCAGCAGCGCGAGCGTGCCCGCGTCGGCGCCGAGGGCGGCCAGCCCCTCGCGGAAGATCACGTCGGCCACCTCCTCGGGCGTGCGCGCGCGGCTGAGGCCCGCCGTCACCATCAGCAGCCGGTTCGCGCGGTCGGCGGCCGCGCGCTCCGCCTCCAGCGCCGCTTCGGCCACGGCGCGCGCCTCCTCCGCCTCGGTGGCGGTGAGCTGCATCTGCTCGGTCGCGTGCTCCAGCTCCTCGGCCACCGACTGCGCGCTCTCGGCCTGCAGCTCCAGCTCCACCGCCTGCTCCTGGAGGCGGAGCGTCTGGTCCTCCGCAAGCGCGTGCGCGCGCGCCCGCGACGCCGCGAGCGCGCTCACCAGCGCCGACACGGTCACGAAGACGCCGAGCGTGAGCAGGTCGCTGAGCGCGAACGCGGCGCCGCGCTCGGTGGGCGGCAGCACGCCGAAGTCGACGACGGCGACCGCGGCGACCGACGCCGCGATGGCGGCCACGAGGCCGAGCCGCCAGGCGGCGAACAGCACCGCGCCCCAGAAGAACACGAAGATCGCGCGCGGGATGACCGGCGCGGCCAGCACCGTGACGACGGCGGCGAGCCCCCACGCCGCGACCACCTGCAGGATCGCGCCGGGCCGCGCGTCGCGCGTCGCGCGGTGGGGGGACGACGGTTCGGGCATCGAGCGACGGGTCGGGTCAGGAGGGGGCGTCGGCCAGCGGCAGCGTGATGGTGAACGTCGAGCCGATGCCCACCCGGCTCTCCGCCCGCAGGTCGCCGCCCATCGCGCGCGCCAGCTCGCGACTGATCGACAGGCCGAGCCCCGTGCCGTCGTGCGGGCGCGTGAGGCCGCCGCGCACCTGCACGAACGGCTCGAAGATCCGCTCCAGCTGGTCCGTCGGGATCCCGATGCCGGTGTCGCGCACCGCGAATGCCGCCTGCCCGCCGCGCGCCTCGCACGAGAGGGTGACGTGGCCGCCCGGCTCCGTGAACTTCACGGCGTTCGAGAGGAGGTTGAGCAGCACCTGCCGCAGCCGCTCCGGGTCGGCGCGCACGGCGAGCGCCGCGGACGCGGCGCGCACGTCCAGCGTCAGCGCGCGGGCGCGCGCCTGCGGCACGATCAGCCCCTCCACCGCGCCGACGACGTCCGCCGCCAGCACCGCGGTGATGTCGTAGCGCAGCGTGCCGCTCTCCAGCCGCGCGAACGTCAGCAGCTCGTTGATGAGGCCGAGCAGGTGGCGCTGGCTGCGCTGGATGCGCGACAGGTCCTCGCGCTGCGCGCCCGTGACCGGCCCGTGGATCTCCAGCGACAGCAGCTCCGCGTAGCCGCCGATGGCGTTCAGCGGCGTGCGCAGCTCGTGCGACATCACGGCGAGGAAGTCGCTCTTCGCGCGGTTGGCGCGCTCGGCGTCGGCGCGCGCGCGCTCCGACTCCGCCAGCGCGCGCTCGCGCTCCGCGTGCGCCGACCGCTCGGCCTCGTACAGGCGCGCGCGCTCCAGCGCCAGCGCCGCCTGGTGCCCCAGCGCGCGCAGGAAGCGCTGCTCGTCGTCGGAGAAGGTGCGCGGCGTGCGGAACGCCAGCGACCAGCCGCCGAGCGCCCGCTCGCCGGCGTGGATCGGCACGAAGGCCGCGCTCTGCAGCACGGGTGGCTCGCCGCCCCAGCGCACCACGCGCTCGGCCGCCGTGGCGTAGCTGACGATGCGCCGCGTGCGCACGCTCTCGGCCATCGGGTCGGCGGCCGCCAGCGGCACGTCGCGCCAGCGCGCCAGCACGTGCGCCGGCACGTTGACCGCGTAGTTCGCGACCAGCGTCGCGCCCGTGGGGTCGAGCAGCGCCATGTTGCCCGCGTCCGCGTGCAGCGCCGCGGCGCCCGACTCGATCACGATGCGCGTGATGGCCGCGGTGGTGAGCGCCTGCGACAGCGCCGCCGTCACGGACTGCAGCTGCGCGGTGCGCTCGGCCGCCGCCTCGGCGGAGGCGCGCGCGAGCTGCTCCGACTCGAACGCGCTCGCGCGGTGCAGCGCGTGCGCGCACAGCCGGCCCAGCGCGAGCAGGAACGCGGTGTCGTGCGCCGCGATCGGGCGCTCCTCCGCGAACGACAGCCCCAGCGCGCCGAGCATCCGGTCGCCCAGCGGCAGCGGGACCGTGATCGACGCGGGAAAGCTGGAGGCGGCCGCCGCGAGCATCGGGAAGCGCGCGTCGCGCTCCGGGACGGACGACACGACCACGGGCACGCCGGTGAGCGTCGCCACGCCCAGCGGCGTGCGGTCCGAGAGCGGGATGCTGTTCCACGGCGCCAGCACCGCACGCGGATAGCCCATCGCGTGGCCGATCTCCAACGTCTCGTCGTCGTCCGCGCGCACCGCGAGCACGCCCGCCTGCGCGCCGAGCGCCGCGACGGCCTGCTCGACGATGACGCGGGCGACCTCGGGCGGCGCGAGCGGCGGCACGAGCGCCGCCGTCACGGCCTGCAGCTGCGCGGTGCGCGCCACCGCGCGCTCGGCGTCGCGATGCGCGATCCGCGCGTCCTCGCGCACGCGGTCGCGGTCCGCCTCGACGTGGTGGCGGAGCACGATCGAGCCGAGCACCGCGGCCACCGCCTGCAGCGCGTGCGCGTCGTCGGGCCCGAACTGCGCGGGGCGCTCGCCGTACGCGACCAGCAGCCCCGCCGGCTCGGCGCCGAGGCCGGGCACCGGGCAGAGCGCGGCGCTGGACGCGTCGGCCGTGCGCGCCTCGCGCAGCGGCGTGGGCGCGTCGCGCAGGTCGTCGAACAGGCGGAGCCCCTCGGTCCACCAGGGGTGGCCCGCGGCGTCCTGCGGCGGGAGCGTCGCGGGCGGCGCGTCGGGCGGCTCGTCCCACCCCAGGCCCGCGAGCCGCACGAGCGTCCCCTCGCGCGGTGCCAGCACCTCCGCGCGCTCGGCGCGGAGCACGCGGGCCGCGGTGTGGCCCACGTCGTCGAGCACGGCCGCCCTCGGCGCCGCGGCGAGCGCGCGCCGGGCGAGCGCGGCGAGCTCCTCGAGCGCGGACGGGCGATGCGGGCGCGCGCCGGCCGCGCGCGGGGCGAGGCCGGCGGTGGACGCCGTGCTGTGAGGGTCCGACACGTCGCGGGTGAGGTCCGACGGAAGCTGGGCCGGCGCACGCCCGATCGGTGGAGGTGCGCGTCGTGATGACAGAGCTGCCAGACTACCGGCGCGAGGCGGGGCGCGGAAGGGCGCGCGACCTTGACGCGCCCCGGTCCGGTCCGCATGACTGCCCGATCCTCTTCCCATACCCGTGGAGCCGCGCATGTCCCTGCCCCGCCGCACGTTCGTCAGGCTCGCCGCCACCGCCGGCACCGCGCTCGGCGTCGCGCCGGCGGCCGCCGCGCGCGCGCTCGCCAGCCCGCGCGGGCCGACCATCCACGTCCCCACGCGGCGGGCGCCGCGGCGCATCCTGATCCTCGGCGGGACCGGCTTCATCGGCCCGTACCAGGTGCAGTACGCGCTCGACCGCGGACACACGGTGACGCTGTTCAACCGCGGGCGCACCAACCCCGGCCTCTTCCCGACCGTCGAGAAGCTGCAGGGCGACCGCGCCAGCGACCTCAGGTCGCTGGAGGGGCGCGACTGGGACGTCGTGATCGACAACTCGGCCACCGACCCGACGTGGGTCGAGCGGTCGGCGAAGCTGCTGGCGCCGCGCGTGAAGCGCTACTTCTTCGTCTCCACGCGGTCGGTGTACTCGGACACGAGCCGCGTGCCGATGACCGTGGACGCGCCGGTGTTCACGCGCGAGAACACGCCGGTCGAAGCCGGCAAGCCGCTGCCCTACGGGCTGTCGAAGGCGCTCGCGGAGAAGGAGGCGCAGAAGCACTTCCCGGGGCGCGCGCTGATCGTGCGGCCGGGGCTGATCGTCGGGCCGGGCGACCTCACGGACCGCTTCACGTACTGGCCGGTGCGCATCGAGCGCGGCGGCGAGGTGCTGGCGCCGGGCGACGGGAGCGACCCGGTGCAGGTGATCGACGCGCGCGACCTCTCGGAGTGGCTCATCCGGCTGGCGGAGGGGGACGCGACGGGCGTCTACAGCGGCGTCGGGCCGCGCAACCCGCGGTCGATGGCGGAGCTGCTGCACGGCATCAAGGCGGTGACGACGTCCGAGGCGACGTTCACCTGGGTGGACACGGACTTCCTCGACGCGAACAAGGTGCGCGGCTACGCCGAGATGCCCGTGTGGCAGCCCGCGCGCGGCAACCGCGCCGGCTTCGCGCGCTTCGACCTGTCGCGCGAGATCGCCCTCGGCCTCACCTTCCGGCCGCTGGCGGTGACGGCGAAGGACACGCTCGACTACTACCACGCGCAGACGCCGGAGCGGCAGGCGACGCTGAAGGCCGGCATCACGCCCGAGCGCGAGGCGGAGGTGCTCGCCCTGTGGAAGGCGCGGCCACGGCGCTGACGCGCGTGGCCGCTGCGGGCGGCGGGCGGCGGATCGACCGCCGCTCGGGACGCGCCGTCGGCGAACCCGCAGTCCGCAGTGCGGTTGCAGGATCCGCAGCCCGCAGCCCGCTGCGCCCTACCGCGTGACGCGGAAGTCGCGATCGATGACGACGTCCGCGACCGACGCCTGCGGCGCGATGAGCGCGTGCTCGATCTCCAGCACGCGCGCGACGAACGGCGCGTCGATGTCGCGGTTGCGGCGCCGCCGGCGCTCCCGGGTCTCGACGTGCGTCGCGGCGCAGAAGACGCGCACGTCCAGCGCGTCCAGCGTCAGCACGTACGTGCCCTCCACCACCAGCGCGGCCATGGGCGCGAAGTCCACCACGCGCTCCAGGAAGCGGTCGTTCGGGTAGTCCACCTGCGGCACGCGCACGCCGCTGGCGCCCGCGCGGAACGCGGCGACGTGCGCGCGCAGCCGATCCAGGTCCACCTCGTGCGGGCCGACCGCGGACAGGTCGCGCTCCCGGTGCAGGTGGTTCGTGCGCGGCGGACGCACGAAGTAGTCGTCCTGGTGGAGCACGGCGGCCGGCAGGCCCGCGGCGGCCAGCGCGGCCGCCAGCTCGGTGGCCGCCGTCGTCTTGCCGCTCCCCGACTCGCCGGCGATGCCGATCACCGGACGCGTGCGGCGCGCGAGCGCGAAGTCGGACCGCAGCAGCGCGAGCAGCGGCGCGCCGACCGGCGCGGACGGCGCGTCGTCCATCATCATGCGTCCACTAGGCGCTGCGCGGGCGTGCCCGCGACGCGCAGCAGCACCAGCCCCGACGCCGTGTAGGCCATGCGCGGCGTGCCGCCCGGCGCGCCGGTGAGGCCGTGCAGGTACTCCTCGAAGTCGAACGCCGGCAGCGCGGCGAGCCGCGCGTCGACCGCGTCGCGCAGTCGCGCGAGGTCGTCGTCGCGGCCCGCGCGCGCGAACGCCAGCGCCAGCCAGCCGAGCCAGACCGGCCACACGCCGCCGTTGTGGTACTCGTGCGGCCGGTTGCGGAACTCGTACAGGTGGTAGCGCAGGAGCGCGGGCCAGTCGGGGTGGGACTCGTCGATCACCGGGTGGAACGCCGGCGGCAGCACGCCGCGCCGCACGAACCGCTCGGCCGCCCACGCCAGGGCCGCGGCGCCCGTGTCGGCCGCGACGCCCGACGCGCCGAGGAGCCCGCAGGCGGCGAGGTCGAACATCTCGCAGCTGCGCACCGGCGAGAACGCCGCCACCGGGTGGCCGCGCCGCGCCGCGTCGCCGGGCCAGAAGCGGGCGTCGATCGCGCGGCCGATGCGCGCCGCCTTCTCCGTCCAGGCCGCCTGGCCGCCGGTCGCGCCGAGGAGCCGCAGCGCCCAGGCGCGGAGCACCTGGTCGTAGAGGATGTAGCCCTCGTACGGGTACTCGTCGGCCCAGTTGCCGCCCGCGGGCACGTACAGCAGGTCGCGGCCGTTGTACTCCAGGGCGTCGAGCAGCCGCACCGTGGCCCGCACCGAGTCGGCGAACGCGGCCGGCTCGAGCGCGCCCGCGCGCGCGGCGAGCGCGACGCCCACCAGGTACCACGTCGCCGCGTCGAGGCGCGGCGCGAGGGTCCCGAAGCTGACGTGCGGCGGCCCGTCGCCGCGCGGCTCGAAGTTGGACGCGATCTGCCCCTCGGGCCCCTGCAGGTCGCGCAGCCGCTCCAGGGTGCGCACCAGGCCGGCGGTGACGGTCGCGTCGTCCAGCAGCAGCCCCGCGATGCCGGCGATCACCGCGTCGCGGGCGAACACCGCGCGGTAGTTGGCCGTCGCGGCCAGCGACGCGTGGATGCCGTCCGGTCCGCACAGCGCGCGCAGCAGCGCGACGGCGCGGTCGAACGGCGGGGCGTGGTCGCTCACCGGCTCGCTCATGGGGCGGGAAGGTGCGCCCTGGCTGCGGCCGCGGCCAGGGCTATCTTCGCGGGCGGGATCCGGCCCCCTCACCGACACGCGCGTGCCACACGCCTCCCCGTCGTCCCCGATGTCGGGCCCGGCGCGGCCCCACCTCACGTTCGGGCAGATCCTGAACATGAACGTGGGCTTCTTCGGCATCCAGTACAGCTTCGGGCTGCAGCAGAGCAACATGAGCCCGATCTACCGCTACCTGGGCGCCGACGAGGCCAGCCTGCCGCTGCTCTGGCTCGCCGGGCCGATGACCGGCCTCCTCGTGCAGCCGCTGATCGGCGCGATGAGCGACCGCACGCTGAGCCCGCGCGGCCGGCGCACGCCGTACTTCCTGGTGGGCGCCGTGCTGTGCAGCCTCGCGCTGCTGTTCATGCCGTTCAGCCCCACGCTCTGGATGGCCGCGAGCCTGCTCTGGATCCTCGACGCCGGCAACAACGTGACGATGGAGCCGTACCGCGCGTTCGTCAGCGACCGGCTGGACGCCAGCCAGCACTCGATCGGCTTCCTCACGCAGAGCGCGTTCACGGGGCTCGGGCAGACGCTCTCGTACCTCACGCCGTCGCTGCTGGTCGTGCTGGGGATGGACCGCGACCTCGTGAACGGGCGCGGCATCCCGTACATCACCGTCGGCGCGTTCCTGATCGGGGCGGTGTTCTCGATCACGTCGATCTGGTGGACCGTGCGCACGACGCCCGAGCTGCCGCTGGCGCCGGAGGAGCGCGCGCGCATCGCGGCGCTCCCGCGCGGCCTCGGCGCGACGCTGCGCGAGGTGTCGGAGGCGATGCGCGCGATGCCGGCGACCATGAAGCAGCTCGCGGTCATGAAGCTGTTCCAGTGGTACGCGATGTTCTGCTACTGGCAGTACATCGTGCTCTCACTGTCGGTGACGCTGTTCGGGACGTCGGACGCGTCGTCGCACGGCTTCCGCGAGGCGGGGCTCGTGAACGGGCAGATCGGCGGCTTCTACAACCTCGTGGCCTTCGTGGCCGCGTTCGCGATGGTGCCGTTCACGCGGCGCCTGGGGCCGAAGGTCATGCACGCGATCTGCCTGTCGCTGGCCGGGCTGGCGATGCTGGCGATCCCGTCGATCACCGACCGCGCGCTGCTCTTCGTGCCGATGATCGGCGTGGGGCTCGCGTGGGCGAGCATCATGGGCAATCCGTACGTGATGCTGGCGGGGTGCATCCCGCCCGACCGCGTGGGCGTGTACATGGGCATCTTCAACATGTTCATCGTCATCCCGATGATGATCCAGATCTTCACGCTGCCGCTGTACTACCGCGCCTGGCTCGGCGGCAACCCGGAGAACGTCGTGCGGCTGGCGGGCGCGCTGCTGCTGTGCGCGGCGGTGACGGTGCTGTTCGTGCGCACGGGCGTGGCCCGGCGCGCGCACGGCGTGCCCGAGGAAGTCGGCGCGGCCTGAGAGGAGGACACATGCACCGCAGGGAGTTCGTGAAGCTGGGCGCCGCCGGCGCGGGTGCGGCGGCGCTGGGGCTCGACGCCCGGACGGCCGACGCCGCGGAGGCCGCACGCGAGGCGGCCGCGCGCGCGCCGTTCCGCCACTCGGTCACGCGCTGGCCGTTCGCGAAGCTGACCGTCGACGAGCTGGCGCGCGCCGCGAAGCGCATCGGCATCCAGTCGGTCGAGCTGCTGGAGCCGTCCGAGTTCGCGACGGTGAAGGCGCACGGCCTCACCTGCGCCGTCGGCTACGCGCCCGCCGGCGAGGCGCGCACGCGGCTGACGAAGGGCTTCAACCGCGAGGCGCACCACGAGTGGCTGCTGCCGGGCTACGAGGAGGGCATCCGCCTCGCGGCGGCGGCCGGCGTCCCGCAGGTGATCTGCTTCTCCGGGAACCGCGAGGGGCTGAGCGACGCCGCGGGGCTCGACGCGTGCGCCAAGGGGCTGCGGGCGCTGATGCCGGCGGCCGAGCGGCACGGCGTGACGGTGATCATGGAGCTGCTGAACTCGAAGGTGGACCACGCGGACTACCAGTGCGACCGCACGCCGTGGGGCGCGGCGCTGGTGGACCGCGTGGGCTCGCCGCGCTTCAAGCTGCTCTACGACATCTACCACATGCAGATCATGGAGGGCGACGTGATCCGCACCGTGCGGCAGCACCGCGAGCACATCGCCCACTTCCACACCGCGGGCGTGCCGGGCCGCCACGAGATCGACGGCTCGCAGGAGCTGCACTACCCCGCGATCATGCGCGCGCTGGCCGACCTGGGCTTCGGCGGCTACGTGGCGCAGGAGTTCATCCCGACGCGCGATCCGCTGCCCGCGCTGGCGGAGGCGATCCGGATCTGCACGGTGTGAGCGCAGACGATCCGCGCGTCGTCTCGCCGGCGCGTCGGCGTCGGTGGGTCTGGAGTAGTTCGTGCGCGCATGGTGCCACGTCGGATGCCGAGGGCATCGGACGTCATCCTTGCCGCTGCTCCCCCTCCGGCTGCGCCGCGCGCAGCACCGCCGCGATCGCAGGCTGCCCCGCATGCTCGGCCCAGCCCGCGGGATCGCTGTCGTGCATGCTGTCGTGGATCGTGGAATCGGCGCCCGCGTCCAGCAGCGCGCGCACGACCTCCGCGTGGCCGTGCAGCGCCGCGAGGTGCATGGGCGTGACCTCGGCGCCCCAGTGGCTCCAGCGCGCGTCGGGATCGGCGCCACGTGCCAGCAGCGCGCGCACGCCGGCGACGTCGCCGCGCTTGGCCAGCAGGTGGAGCGCGCCGGCCGCACGCGCGCCGTCCTCGCGCACCGCGTCCGAGACCGGGTCCCAGGCGGCCAGTGCGAGCGCCGACGCGGGCGTCGTCGCGTACGCGGCGGGCGGATAGCCGTCGCCGTCGACGCCCAGCGGGTCGGCGCCCAGCGCGAGCAGCAGGGCGACCATGCGCGGCCGGTCCATGCGCACCGCGAAGTGCAGCGGGCGCTGGTGGCCCTCGTTGCGGCTCATCGGCCGCTCCAGCTGCGACGGATCGGCCGCGACGATGCGCCGCAGCTCGTCCTCGCGCTCCAGCGCGACGGCCGAGAAGACGTGGTGGCGGGCGCCGCGCGCGACGAGGAAGTCGGCGACGGCGCGGTGCGCGGCGTCGCCGCAGCCGTGCCAGCACGTCGCCCAGCCGATGACCTCCAGCTGGTGGTCGTCGCCGTGCCCGACGACGTCGCCGCCCGCGTCGGCCAGCCGCCGCACGACGTCGAGGTGGCCCGCGGCCGCCGCCCAGTGCATCGGGTAGGTGTCGTCGCCGCGCTCGCGCGCGTTCGGGTCGAGGCCGCGGCGCAGCAGCAGGTCCACGGCCGCGAGGTGCCCGCCGTGTGCCGCGACGTGCAGCAGGGTCATGCCGTACTGGCCGACGCGCGCGTGCAGCCGGTCGGGATGCGCGTCGAGGAGCGCGGCCAGCGCGTCCGCGTCGCCCGCCCGCGCGGCGGCGGCGATGCGCCCGTCGACGGTCCGCGCGTCCACGTGCGCCTTGAGCGCGCGCCAGCTGCGGAACCCGT
This sequence comes from uncultured bacterium, assembly GCA_966128675.1. GTDB lineage: Bacteria > Gemmatimonadota > Gemmatimonadetes > Gemmatimonadales > Gemmatimonadaceae > Roseisolibacter. The sequence continues at coordinate 16,502 of CBHYLO010000017.1, forward strand.
ACTCGCGCGCGAGGGCGAGCTGCGCCTGCGCGAGCTTCGCGTCGGGGTCCGTCCGCCGCAGCGACTCCAGGCGGCGCTTCGCCTGCTTGCGGAGCCACGCGAGGTCGGGCGCGTCGGGCAGCGTCGCCGGCGCGGGCGCGGGCGCGGGCGCGGGGGTCTCGTCGGTCATCGTGCACCTCCATTCCTGCGAGAGGGCGTGCGCCCCCTCCGGCCGCCCGTCGTCCGCACGTGGGGCGAAGAATGGAAGGTGACCTGCAGGCGGGAGAGGGTGGGTTGAACCCTGCACGCGGACCGTCGGCCGCCCTCGCGGCACGTGGCCCCATCGTACCCGCGCGCGTCGGGCGCGGCAAGCGGCCCACGGGTGCGGCGCGGCTTGACAGGCGCGGTCCCGCGGCGAGAATGGGGCGACACCGCCGTGCCGTCCCATCCGTCATCCGGAGCGCGCCGATGGAGCCGATGTACCTGCCCGAGGTCGAGCGGGGCGCCAAGCCGGGCCCGTGGCGCGACGCGATCGCAGCCATGCAGGGCACGGGCGCGGAGTATCCGCAGATCTGGCACCTGTTCGCCTACCTGCCGGAGGCGACCGAGCACCTCGCGCGCTTCACGCAGGCGGTGCTGCGCGGCCCCGCGCCGCTGTCGCCGGGGATGCGCGAGCTGATCGCCGCGCACACCTCCAAGCGGAACGACTGCCCGTTCTGACTGAAGTCGCACGCCGCGGTCGCGGCGGAGCTGCTGCAGGACGAGGCGCTGGTGGAGAGCGTGCTGCGCGACCCGGAGACGTCGCTCCTGGACGACCGGCACAAGGCGCTCTTCCGCTACGTCGACCGCGTCAACCACGACTCGCCGCGGCTGACCGCCGACGACGCGGCCGAGGCGCGCGCGCACGGCTGGACGGACGAGGAGCTGTACTTCGCGATCACGGTCTGCGCGCTGTTCAACTTCTACAACCGCTGGATCGACGCGACGGGCGTGCACGCGCTGTCGGACGAGGCGCACCGGGCAGGCGGGAAGCGGAGCGCGCGGACCGGGTACGTGCGGTAGGGCGCTGCGGGCGGCGGACTCCGCGCCATGCCCTCGGCGTCCGCCATCGCACCTGGCCGGCGTCGGCGAACCGGGGGATGCGGATGCTCCGGATGACGACGGATTCTTCGGATTGCTCCGCATCGGCGCAGGGAACGTCGCCGCCACGCGGAGCGATCCGGAGCATCGCGCGTCAGATCCGGAGCATCCGCACTCCTCGTTCGCCGACCCGTGCACGGCGCACCGGCCACACGACTCGCACCGCAGATCCCTCGTCGCGCGCGGGATGACGGTGAGGGGCGCGCCGACGGGCCGCTGGCTCAGGGATCCGCAGCCCGCCGCCCGCAGCGCCCGCCACGCGATCGCGCGCTCACGCCTCCAGCCCCGTGCTCGGCACCGGCTGCGCCGACTGCGGCACCGTCATCCGCTCGTGCGCGTCCGCATCGATCACCGCGCGCTCCGGCACGTGGCGGTCGCCCAGGTCCTGCACGCGCGACACCAGCGCCGCCGCCGCCAGCAGGCTCACGCCGCCCAGCATCACGACGTAGAGCGGCGCCTGCGGGTTGTTCGCGCCGAACGCCAGCCGCGTCAGCGGGCCGAAGCCGAGCGACGCGACGATCTCGGGGATCACGATGAAGAAGTTGAACACGCCCATGTAGACGCCCATCCGGTGCGCCGGCAGCGCCGTCGACAGGATCGCGTACGGCATCGAGAGGATCGACGCCCAGGCGATGCCCACGCCCACCATGCTGAGGAGCAGCAGGTACTGGTTGTGGATCGCGTAGACCGAGAGCAGCCCCACGCCGCCGCACACCAGCGCGCCCGCGTGCACCGCCTTCCGGCTCGTCGCCGCGGCGAGTCGCGGCAGCGCCAGCGCCACCACGAAGCAGGTGATCGAGTAGAACGCGAACGCGAAGCCGCCCCACTCGATGCCGCGGGTGTAGAGCGCCGACTGCGGGTCCGTCGCGCCGAAGACGTGCCGCGCCGTCGCCGGCACGAAGAACAGCCACATGCAGAACAGCCCGAGCCAGGTGAACGTCTGCACGACGGCCAGCTGGCGCATCGTCGCGGGCATCTCGCGCACCGCCGCCGCCACCTCGCTCAGCAGCGCGCCCAGCCCGCCGCGCCCCTTCTTCGCGCGCTCGAACGCGGCCATGTCCTCGGGCGGGAACTCCGACGTCGTCACGACCGTCCACAGCACCGCCGCCATGAACACCACGGCACCCGCCTGGAACGAGTACTTCACCGACAGCGGGATCCCGCTCGCCGTGTTCCCCACCACGCCCATCTGCCCGAGCACGAACGGCAGCGCGTTCGCCAGGCTGGCGCCGACGCCGATGAACAGCGACTGCATCACGAAGCCCGCGGTGCGCTGCGACACGTCCAGCTTGTCGGCGACGAACGCGCGGAACGGCTCCATCGAGATGTTGATCGACGCGTCCAGCACCCACAGCAGCCCGGCCGCCATCCACAGCGTCCCCGACGTGGGCATGAAGAAGAGCGCCAGCGACGCGAGGATGGCGCCGGTCAGGAAGTACGGGCGCCGCCGCCCCAGCGGGCCCCACGTCCGGTCGCTGAGCGCGCCGACGATCGGCTGCACCAGCAGGCCCGTCACCGGCGCGGCGAGCCAGAGCAGCGGCACCTCGTCCGGGCGCGCGCCCAGGCGCTCGTAGACGGCCGACATGTTCGCGAGCTGCAGCCCCCACCCGAACTGGATGCCGAGGAAGCCGAAGCTCATGTTGAACAGCTGCCAGAAACTCAGACGCGGCCTGACCATCCGGACGTCCTCTGCGCGAGGGGTGCACCATCGGAGCCAGCTCGGCGTTTCGCCAAGGTGCAGGCGGAACCCGATTTTGTGAAGGACGCCGGCGATCGCGCCCGTTCCCGGCGGATGCCCCGCTCGCCTACCCCACCGACCGATGCGACTCCCGCCGCTGCTCGCCGCCGCGCGCCTGCTCGCGGCCGCCCTCCCGCTCGCGCCCGTCGCCGCCGCCACGGCCGGCGCGCAGGC
>CBHYLO010000018.1:0-18750 GCA_966128675.1 uncultured bacterium
GAGGACCCCGCCCAGCGTGCGCCCGGCTCGCACGCTGTCGGCGGTCGCGAGCGCCACCGCGGCGAGCGTGGGCGCGTCGCGCGACTGGTCGTACGTGGGCTGGAGGAAGGTGATGGCGCCGCGCACTGGCAGCGCGCGCAGCTGCCCGCGCACCGTGCCCGCGGGCGGCGCCGTCGCCGGCCGCGGCGCGCCCGCCTCGGGCGATGCACGAGGCGGCTCGAGCACCGGCGCGGTGACGTCGCGCATGCGCTCCGCGAGCTCGGGCCAGCGCGGGAACGCGCCGGTGACGGGCATCCACAGCGTGCGCGGCGCGGCGCCGCCGAGCGCGATCAGCGTGCCGTCCACGCGGCTGGCGGCGTCGAGCAGCGGGATGGTCCACGCCGAGACCGAGGCGCGTGCCGCCGGTGGCAGCGAGTCGCCGCCCGCGCGCGGCGCCGCCGGCAGCGGCAGCGCCGGCAGCAGCGTCACGGCCCGCGGCGCGGAGCCGACGGCACTGTCGCCGGCGGAGCCGCCGCTCAGCCGCCGCGGCGCGACGCTGGTGGTGCCGCGCGCGCCGTACTGCGCGAAGATCCAGCCCTGCACCAGCACCGCGTCGGTCGGCGGCGGGATGGCGCCCGCGAGGTCGGGCGGCAGCGAGGCCCGCGCCTGGAAGAGCCCCGGGAATCGCCGGATCCAGACGCGCGCCAGCGCCCCCGGCGCCGCGTCCGCGACCAGCTGCACGGCGCCCGACTGCGCGTTCACGATCGCCACCGCCGCGTGCTGGAAGTAGCTCCGCTCGCGCCGCGTCACCGCCCAGTGCCCGCTCAGCGGGTAGGCGTCGGTCGCCGCGTAGAGGTGCACGATCCAGTGCAGCGAGTCCGCGTGCAGCGCCGGATAGATCGCCTCGCCCTGCGTGAAGAAGGGGATCAGCGCGTGCAGGCGCTCGCGCGGATCGCGGCGCAGCACCAGCTCGGGGGACGGCGTGCGCTCCAGCGCGACCGAGAAGGCGAGCCGCAGGTCGCGGCGCGCCCACGCGTGCGCGAGCCGCGCGCTCCATCCCTCGACGGGGTCGCCGACGATGCCCTGCGCGGGATCGCTCATCACGGCGGGCCCGATCGCGTCTGGATGCACGAGCACGCGCATCCCGCGTCCCGCATCGCTCAGCGGCCGCGCGTCGCCCGTCACGGCGAGTGGCGAGCCGTCCGCCTCGGTGCGCACGGCGTCGACCGTCACGACCGTGTACTCGGGCAGCGTGTCCTCCGTCGGCGTGACCGACGGGCGCTCGACGACGATCGCGCGCAGCGCGCCGTCGGGACCCGCGGCCCAGCCCACGTCGCCCACGGCGGCCCCGCCGCGACGGAGCCGCTCCATGGCGCGCAGCAGCACGGCCGGGTCCCACACGGAGGTCGCCCCGGACAGCGCCGCCAGCGAGTCGACGCCGTAGCCGGCGGGCGCCGTGGTGACCGCGTCCGCCGCGTAGGCGCGCCGCGTGTACAGCCCGCGCGTGGCCGCGTACGACGCCTGCAGGCGCGTCAGCTCGTCGGGCGCGGTGAGCTGCGTGACGACGACGGGCGCGAGCCAGCGCGACGCGAACGTCACCACGAGCACGCCCGTGACGACCCAGAACGCGAGGCGCGGCTGCCCCGCCCAGCCGGCGCGCAGCACGGCGAGGCTCGAGAGCGCGGTGAGCACGCCGAGCCCGAAGCGCACGGGCAGCCCCACGCGATGGTCGGCGTGCGTGAACAGCCCGCCCTCGCCGCTGCCGGCCACCAGCAGCCCGAACGCGTCCAGGCGGTGGCCCCAGGCGAGGAGCAGCAGCAGCCCGACGCCCAGCACCGTGACGTGGCGCCGCACGTGCCCGCTCATGCGGATGCGCCCGCGCACGATGCGGAGCCCCGGCGTCAGCGCGTAGCACGCGAGCACCAGCGCGCCCACCGCGAGTAGCACGAAGAGCGCCCACGTGTAGAGCGCGTGCTCCAGCGGCAGCCAGTGCACGTGGAAGGCGAGGTCGTGGCCGGTGAACGGCTCGATCTCGCCGAACGACGCGCCCGCGCGCAGCGCGACGACGGGCCTCCAGGTGTCCAGCGGCAGCGCGAGCAGCGCGCCGATCCCCAGCGACAGCGCGGCCGCGCTCCAGAGCAGTCGCCGGCCCGGCACGGTCTCGCCGATCTCGAGGTCGCCCAGCCGGCGCGGGAGCACGACCTTCTCGACCGAGCTCACGACGCCGTACAGGTTGACGAAGCAGAGCGCCGCCGCGACGGCCGCGCACAGCCCGCGCAGCAGCCAGAGCGCGGACTCGCGGGCGCGCCACAGCTCCAGCGCGCCCGGCCCGAACGCCGCGTACCACCGCCGCTCCACCACCGCCTCGGCCACCGCGCGGCCGAGCAGCAGCAGCGCGGCGACGCCGAGGAGCAGGGCCAGCCAGCGGCGGCGCGTCACGCGCGGGCCGTCCCGGGGACGAGCCTCAATGCCCCACGCCGGGCGTCGGGTCCACGCCCTGCGACCGCAGCCACCCCTCCATCTCGGCGCGGATCTCGTCCAGGCGCGCCTGCGTCAGCGCCTCGAAGCGCATGACGAGCACCGGCTGGGTGTTCGACGCGCGGATCAGCCCCCAGCCGTCGCCGAAGAGCACGCGCACGCCGTCCACGTCCACCACGTCGTGCGTGCCGCGGAAGTGCCGTACCGCGTCGTCGACGATGGCGAACTTGCGCTCCTCCGGCACGTCGACGCGCAGCTCGGGCGTCGAGACGAACTTCGGCACGTCGGCGAGCAGCTGCGACACAGACTTCCCCGAGTCCGCGACGATGCGCAGCAGGCGCGCGGCGCCGTAGAGCGCGTCGTCGTGTCCGTAGAAGCCCTCGGCGAAGAACATGTGGCCGCTCATCTCGCCGGCGATCGGGGCGTTGGTCTCCTTCATCTTGTCCTTGATGAGGGAGTGGCCCGTCTTCCACATGATCGGCTCGCCGCCGGCGGCGCGGATCGCGTCGGGCAGCGCCTGCGAGCACTTCACGTCGAAGATCACCTTCTGCCCCTTCCCGGTGCGCGCCAGCACGTCGCGCGCGTAGAGGATGAGGATGTGGTCGCCCCAGATGATGTCGCCCTGGTCGTCGATCAGGCCGATGCGGTCCGCGTCGCCGTCGAAGGCGATGCCCAGGTCCGCGCCCTCGCGCTTCACGGCGGCGATGATGTCGGCGAGGTTCTCGACGACCGTCGGATCGGGGTGGTGGTTCGGGAACGTCCCGTCGCTCTCGGCGAAGAGGTGCGTGACCTTCGCGCCCAGCTTCTCGAGCAGCTGCGGCCCGACGATCGCGCCGGCGCCGTTGCCGTAGTCGGCGACGACGTGCAGCGGCCGCGAGAGCGTGCCCGTGCGCTGCACCACGTCCTCGACGTAGCGATCGAGCACCGCGACCTCGCGCACGCTTCCCTGCCCGCTCGGGAACTTCCCGGCGACCGCGAGCTGGTAGAGCTCCTGGATCTCGTCGCCGTGCATCGAGTTCTTGCCGACCGAGATCTTGAAGCCGTTGTACTCGGGCGGGTTGTGCGAGCCCGTGATCTGGATGCCGCCGACGACGGGCTCGTTGTGCAGCGCCCAGTAGGTGATGGGCGTGGGCACGACGCCGATGTCGACGACGTCGAAGCCGCACTCGTTGAGGCCCGCGACGAGGCCGTCGCGCAGCATCTGGCCGCTGGGCCGGTTGTCGCGGCCCACCGCGACGGCGCCCGCGATGCCGTGGTTCGCGAGGTAGGCGGCGTAGGCGCGGCCGAGGGTGCGCGCGACGTCGGCGGAGAGGTCGCGGCCGACGATGCCGCGGACGTCGTACTGTCGGAAGATCTGCTGCCGGAGCTGGTCGGCCATGCGACGTTAGGCGGAGGTCAGGGGAGCATCGCCCCGGCGAGCGCGCCGCGGAGGCGGCGCCGCGGAGGCGGCGCCGCGCCGGCGAGTATCGCCAACGACGGGTGTCCGGGCAAGCCGAGGGCCGGCGCGCGGCCGGCCCTCGGGAGCGTGTGGTGCCGCGACGGGCCGCGGAGGACCGCGGCCGGCGGCGTCAGCGGGCCGTGACGCGCAGCGGGTCGGCGTCCGGCCGCACCGGCGCGGGCGACGGGCGCGTGACCGCCGTGGCGGGCTCCAGCGAGCTCGAACGGGCCCAGCGCACGATCGGCGTCGGGTAGAGGCCGAGCACGAGCAGCAGCCCCGCGGCGCCGAAGATCACCGTCTGCGTCCAGCGCGGCGCGGCCGGCAGCGTGGGCGCGTCGGCGGCGCGCGGCCGCATGAACATCACCATGATCACGAACAGGTAGTACCCGGCCGAGATCACCGACGTGATGACGAGCAGCACCGCGAGGCGCGTCTGCGGCGCGGGCGCCTGGAGGGCGGCCTGCAGGACGTACCACTTGGCGAAGAAGCCCATGCCGCCCGCGATCGGGAAGCCGAGCAGCGCCAGCATGAAGACCGCCATCGCGATCGCGAGGCCGGGCCGCACCGAGAAGAGCCCCGACCAGTCGCGGACGTCCGTCGGCCGCTCGGCGCCGTCGTTGAGCGCCATCACCACCGCGAACGCGCCGACCGTCGCCAGCGTGTAGGCGAACAGGTAGAAGACGAGCGCCGCGGCGCCGGCCGTCGTGTTGGTCACCAGCGCGACCATCAGGTAGCCGGCGTGCGCGATGCTCGAGTAGGCGAGCATGCGCTTCAGGTTCCGCTGCGAGAGCGCGATCAGGTTGCCGAGCACCATCGTGATCGCCGCCATCCACCAGATGACCGCGTGCCAGCGGACGAACATGCCGGCGAAGCCCTCCATGAAGACGCGCGCGAAGGTCGCGAACGCCGCCGCCTTGACCGCCGCCGCCATGAAGGCGGTGAACGGGGTCGGCGCGCCGTCGTACACGTCGGGCGTCCACATGTGGAAGGGCGCGGCGGCGACCTTGAACGCGAAGCCGACGAGCATCAGCGCGAGCCCGATCACCAGCATCGAGCCCGGGCCGGTGGGCGCGGTCGCCATCGCGGCGCCGATGCCGGCGAGGTTCGTCGAGCCGGTCGCGCCGTAGACGAGCGCCACGCCGTAGAGCAGGAACGCCGTCGAGAACGCGCCGAGCAGGAAGTACTTGAGCGCCGCCTCGGCCGACCGCGCGCTGCGGCGGTTGATGCCCGCGAGCACGTAGACCGCGATCGACATCAGCTCGATGCCGAGGAAGACGAGGATCAGGTCGCGCGCGCCGGCGAGCAGCATCATCCCCGACGTCGCCAGCAGCGTGAGGGCGTGCGACTCGATCGCGACCGGCTCGCTGCGCCGGTCGTAGTCGTCGGCGAGCGCGATGCTGAGGATCGTGCCGACGAGGATCACGATGTCGGCGGCCCAGCGGAAGTTGTCGATCGCGATGACGCCCGGCCCCGCCGTGACGGCGTTGACCGACATCCAGCCGATGGCGGCCATGGCGGCGAGGCAGACGCCGATCGCGCCGATGGCCACCGGCCGGCCGGGCGCGCCCTCGGGCCGCCAGACGCCCCAGAGCAGCAGGAGCATCGCTCCCCCCACGACGACGAGGTCGGGGAAGAGCGCGGTGAGGAGCGCGGACGGGACGGTCAGGTCGAGCGGCATGAGGTCAGGGCTGGACGGCGGTGCTGGTGTCCGGGACGGCGGCCAGCTGCGCCCCGCGCTCGACGTGCTGGACGAGGCGGGTGGCGGCGGGCTCCATGCGGCGGAGCACCGGGCCGGGCGCGAGCCCGAGCCAGAGGATGGCCACGGCGAACACGCCGACGACGGCGAGCTCGCGGCGGTTCAAGTCTACCAGGGTGGCGTTCGCCTCGCCCCGGAGCGGGTTGAAGAGCACCCGCTGCACGCCCCACAGGAGGTAGGCCGCCGCGAAGACGACGCCCGTGGAGGCGATCATCACGAAGAGCGGCGCCGTGCGGTAGGCCCCGAGGAGCGTCAGGAACTCGCCGACGAAGCCGTTGGTGCCCGGCAGCCCGATGGAGCTGAGCGCCACCAGGAGGAAGAACGCGGAGAACATCGGCACCGAGCGCGCGATGCCGCCGAACTTGGCGATCTCGCGCGTGTGGGCGCGCTCGTAGAGCATGCCGATCATGAGGAAGAGCGCGCCCGTCGAGATCCCGTGGCTCACCATCACCATGAGCGCCCCCTGCACGCTCTGCGAGGTGAGGGCGAAGATCCCGAGCATCACGAAGCCCAGGTGGCTGACGCTGGAGTAGGCCACGAGCTTCTTGAGGTCCGGCTGCACCATCGCCACCAGCGCGCCGTAGACGATCGACACGACCGCGAGGCCGAGGATGATCGCCCGCACCGTCGGGTGCATCGCGGCCGCCGGGAAGAGCGGGAGCGCGAAGCGGAGGAACCCGTAGGTCCCCATCTTCAGCATCACCGCCGCCAGGATCACGCTGCCCGTCGTCGGCGCCTCGACGTGCGCGTCGGGGAGCCAGGTGTGGAACGGGAAGAGCGGCACCTTGATGGCGAACGCCAGGAAGAAGGCGCCGAACAGCCAGAAGGTCGCCGGCCCCGTGTGCCGGAAGTTCGCGAGGATGTGCTCGTAGGCGAAGCTCGTCGCGCCGGTGCCCGCCCACAGCCAGATGATGGCGAGGAGCATCAGCAGCGAGCCGAACATCGTGTAGAGGAAGAACTTCACGCTCGCGTACGTGCGCCGCTCCCCGCCCCACATGCCGATGATGAAGTACATCGGCACCAGCATGATCTCCCAGAAGATGTAGAAGAGCAGCAGGTCGAGCGTGACGAACACGCCCACCATGCCGGTCGTCAGGATCAGCAGGAGGCTGTAGTGGGTCCTGAGCTTGGTCCGCACGCTCGTCCAGTCGCCCATGAGGGCGAGCGGCATGATGAACGTCGTCAACAGGATCATGAACAGCGAGATCCCGTCGACGCCGAGCGTGAAGCGGGCGCCCCAGTCGGTGATCCAGGGGAAGTCGACGCGGAACTGCCACGCGGGATCGGCCGGGTCGAACGCCCACCACATCCCGGCGGACAGCAGCGCCTCGAGCAGCAGCGTCCCCAGGGCGATGGCGCGGACCCGGCGCCCGTCCACGTACTCCTCCTCCGTGTCCGGGTGCTTGGCCGGACGGACCGCGACGCCGATCGTCAGCGCGCCGAGGAGCGGCACGATGAGGAGCGCGGGAAGGATCCACGTGGCGTACTGCACGGACGCGAGCCAATCACGCATGTACCGACCTCCCGGTGGACGTCCCGGGACGCGCGCGTCCGGCAGGGCGCACGCGCCATCGAGACGATGACGCGAAACGAACCGGTGCAACGGCGGCAACTTGCACCCCGGCCCAACATGCCGGAAGGTGCGGGCGGACGGCGTCGGGAGGCACCCGGGGAGGCTCGGGCGGATCCCTTACGGCTGCGCGGCGGGCGCGCGATCCGGCGCCGCGCTGGCCGCGTCGCGCGTGACCTGCTCCACCACGCGCGCCGCCGGGCCCTCGAGGCGGCGCAGCACCGGCGCCGGCGCGATGCCGAGCCAGAGGATCGCCACCGCGAACGCCGCCATCACCACCATCTCGCGGCGGTCCAGGTCCTTCACGGCCCCGGTCTCCGCCGGGTTGTGCGGGTTGAAGATCACGCGCTGCAGCGCCCACAGCAGGTAGACCGCGGCCAGCACCACGCCCGTCGTCGCGATCACCGCGGCCACCGGGTACACGCGGTACGAGCCGATGAGCACCAGGAACTCGCCGACGAAGCCGTTCGTGCCGGGGAGGCCGATGGTGCTGAGCGCGGCCAGCAGCAGCGAGGCGGCGAACAGCGGCGCGATGCGCGCGATGCCGCCGAAGCGCTGGATCATGCCGGTGCCGGTGCGGTCCTGCAGCATGCCCACCAGCAGGAAGAGCGCGCCGAGCGAGACGCCGTGGCCGATCATGACCATCATCGCGCCCTGGATGCTCTGCACCGTCAGCGCGAAGATCCCGAGCACCACGAAGCCGAGGTGGCTCACCGAGGCGTACGAGACGAGCTTCTTGAAGTCCGGCTGCACCATCGCCACGAGCGCGCCGTAGATGATGCCGGCGACCGCGAGGCCGATGATCGTCACCCGCACCGTCGGGTGCAGCGCGGCCGCCGGGAAGAACGGCAGCGCGAAGCGCAGGATGCCGTACGTGCCGACCTTCACGCCGAGCGCCACCGCGCCGCTGGTGGGCGCCTCGTGCTGGGCGTCGGGCAGCCAGGTGTGGAAGGGGAAGAAGGCGCTCTTGATCGCGAACGCGAGGAAGAAGCCGAGGAACAGGTACGTCTGGACCGACTGGCTCAGCGCCCCGCGCGTCGCCACGAGCAGCGCGTCGTAGTTGAACGTCCGCGACCCGCCGGCGACCCAGAAGGCGACGATCGCGACCAGCATCAGCAGCGAGCCGATGAAGGCGGCGATGAAGTACTTGTGGCTCGCGCGCGTGCGGTCCTTGCCGCCCGACACCCCGATCATGAAGTACATCGGGATGAGCACCAGCTCCCAGAACACGTAGAACAGGAGCAGGTCGAGCGAGAGGAAGACGCCGACCATCCCGGTCACGAGGATCAGCAGCAGGCCGTAGTAGCTGCGGATCTTCTTCGTGACGTTGCTCCAGCTGGCGAAGACGGCCAGCGGCATGAGCAGCGTCGTCAGGAGCACCATCACGAGCGAGATGCCGTCGACGCCGAGCGTGACGCGGGCCCCCCACTCGGGGATCCACGGCAGGTCGACGCGCGCCTGCCAGTCGGTGAGCGTGGGGTCGAAGATCACCCACAGGCCGAGCGCCATGAGCGCCTCGCCGATGAGGACGATCATCGTCAGCACGCGCACGTCGCGCCACGGCGCGAACCCGGCCTCGCGGCCGGGCAGCGCGGTCCGGCCGAACATGAAGATCAGCAGCGCCCCGAGCAGGGGCCACACGAGCAGCGCGGGAAGCACCCACTGATCGAGGTGCAGCGCGGCGATCACGTCACGCATTCCGCGTCGGGTCGTTCGGGGAGAGGAGAGAGCCGGTCACGGGCGCCAGCCGGTCAGCGGAAGGCCACGGCGCCGATCACCACCAGGGCGCCGACCGCGATGATCCATGCATAGTTGCCGACGTTGCCGGTCTGGATGCGCGCGCCGGCCCACGCGACGCCGCGCATCAGCAGCGCGCTGCCGTTCACCAGCACGCCGTCGATCAGGCCGACGTCGAGGCCGCGCCACAGCACCTTGCGCGACAGCGCCACGGTGGGCTCGATGATGAGGCGGTCGATGCCCTCGTTCACGTAGTACGCGTTCTCGACCGCCTCGCCGAAGCCCTCGGTCGCCGCGGCCTCGGCCTTCGGGCGCAGCGGCGCGCGGTAGCGCACCGCCGCGAACAGGATGCCGATCGCGCCCACCGCGACGGCCGCGCCGATGAGCGCGTACTCGGTCGCGTGCGACAGGTGCGCCGCCTCGCCGCCGGCGAGCGTCTCGGACGCGCGGCCGACGACGGGCGCCAGCCAGCGATCGAGCGCGCCCGCCCCGCCCATCCAGCCGAGGATCGCCGGGATGTTCAGCCACCCGCCGAGGACCGTCAGCAGCCCGAGCACCACGAGCGGGCCGGTCATGATCCACGGCGCCTCGTGCAGGTGGTGCCGCTCGGCCTCCCCGGTGCGGTTCGCGCCGTGGAAGGTGTAGAGCATCATCCGCGTCATGTAGATCGCGGTCAGCAGCGCCGTGACCAGCCCGAGGACGTAGATCGCGTACAGGATCGCCGAGCCCGGGATCCCGCCCAGCGACAGCTCGGCGATGGCCGAGTGCTGCGCGGCGGCGAACACGGAGCCGAGGATCTGGTCCTTCGAGAAGAAGCCCGAGAAGGGCGGCACGCCCGAGATGGCGAGCGTCGCGGCCCACATGAGCGCGAACGTCACCGGCATGTACCGGCGCAGCCCGCCCATGTTGCGCATGTCCTGCGCGTCGTCCTCGCGGTGCGTGTGGTGGTACGCCTCGTGGAGCGCGTAGATCACCGAGCCGGCGCCGAGGAAGAGCAGCGCCTTGAAGAAGGCGTGCGTCGCGAGGTGGAAGACGGCCGCCGAGTACGCGCCGACGCCCGCGGCCACGAACATGTAGCCGAGCTGCGAGACGGTGGAGTACGCGAGGACCTTCTTGATGTCCCACTGCTTGAGGCCGATCGTCGCCGCGAAGAGCGCGGTCAGCGCGCCCGTGAGCGCGACCAGCAGCGAGGCGAACGGCGCCAGCGCGAACAGCGCGCCGCTGCGGGCGATGAGGTAGACGCCGGCGGTCACCATCGTCGCCGCGTGGATCAGCGCCGAGACGGGCGTCGGGCCGGCCATGGCGTCCGGCAGCCAGATGTAGAGCGGCAGCTGCGCGCTCTTGCCCGCGCACCCCAGGAAGAGGAAGAGGCAGATCGCGGTGATGACCGCGCCGTTCGCCGCCAGGCGGCCCGCGGCGGCGTCGACGCCGGCGTAGTCGAGCGCGCCGAGGTTCGCCCACAGCAGGAACATCGCGACCAGGAAGCCGAAGTCGCCGATCCGGTTGACGATGAACGCCTTCTTGCCGGCGTTCGCGTTGGCCTCGTCCGAGAACCAGAAGCCGATGAGCAGGTACGAGCAGAGCCCCACGCCCTCCCAGCCCACGAACAGCACCGGGTAGCTGGCGCCGAGGACGAGGATGAGCATGAAGCAGACGAACAGGTTCAGGTACGCGAAGTAGCGCGAGTACCCGGGGTCCGTCCGCATGTAGCCGATGCTGAACAGGTGGATCAGGAAGCCGACGCCGGTGATGATGAGCGTCATCAGCATCGACAGCTGATCCAGCTGGAAGCCCCACTCGATGCGCAGGTCGCCGGCCGGCATCCACGAGCCGTACGTCCGCGTGAACGGGCCGCTCGCCGCGAGCGCGTCCCCCGCCCCGCGCATCGCGAGGAACATCAGGGCCGCGAGCACGAAGGCGATGCCCACCACCGCGGGCCCGACGAAGCTCGACAGCCGGTTCCAGCGCGAGTGGAACGTCGCCGTCTCGGCGTCGTACGCCTCCTCGTGCGCCATGTCGGTGTGGCCCGCCTCGGGATCGTGCGACGGATCCTCGGGCCCGACGTGGTACGCCGGGATGATCGAGAGCGCGCCGTTGATGACGAAGCCGAGCAGCGGCAGGAGCGGCAGCAGCCAGACGTACTCCGCCACCGTGCCCGCGAGCGGGTGGGCCGCCGGCGCGGACGCGGTAGCGCCCTCCGCCGCGGCCTGCAGGAGTGGGAGCAGCAGCATCAGCCCTTGAGCAGGTTGATGTTCGCGAGGTCCACGGTCCCGAAGTGCCGGTAGACCGCGATCACGATGGCCAGCCCGACCGCCGCCTCGGCGGCGGCCACGGTCATCACGAAGACGACGAAGACCTGCCCCAGCGCGCCGCCGTGCAGCTTGGAGAGCGCCACGAAGCTGAGGTTCACGGCGTTGAGCATCAGCTCCACGCACATGAAGATGATCAGCGCGTTGCGGCGCGTGAGCACGCCGACCACGCCGACCGTGAACAGGATGGCGCTGAAGAAGAGCGACTCGGCGATCACGCGCGCCCCCGGCGCTTGGCGAGCACCACCGCGCCGACCAGGGCGGCCAGCAGCAGGATGCTCGTGACCTCGAAGGCCAGCAGATGTTCGGTGAACAGCGCCTGGGCCACCGGCGCGACGACGTTGGCCTCGCGCGCCGTGACGGGCTCGATGACCGGCAGGCGCAGGTTCGACAGCGAGAGCAGCATCGCCAGCAGCACGATGCCCACGACGCCGGCGCCCAGCCGCACCCCGTTCTCGCGGAAGTCCGTCGCGAGGTCCGCGCTGCCGAGGTTGAGCAGCATGACCACGAACAGGAACACGACCATGATCGCGCCCGCGTACACCAGCACCTGGATCGCGCCGACGAACTGCGCGTCCAGCATGATGTACTCGGCGGCCAGCGCGAACATCGTGATCACCAGCCAGAGCGCCGCGGCGACCGGGCTCCGGCGCGTGATGAAGAGGATCGACGCCGCGACCGCGAGCAGCCCGAAGAGGTAGAAGTGGAACTGGTAGAGAAGGCTCATGCGGTCACTCGCCCTTCGGGTCGGCGGGGTCCCACAGCTCGCTGACGGGGTGCGTCTGCGCCATCAGCCGCTCCAGGTCGTAGACCATCCCCTCGCGGCTGTACTCCGAGTTCTCGTAGTGCTGCCCGACGTGGATCGCCTCCTCCGGGCACACCTCCTGGCAGTAGCCGCAGAAGATGCAGCGGAACTCGTCGATCTCGAACACGAGCGGATAGCGGTTGCCCTGCTCGTCCTCGCCGGGCACCAGCTTGATGCAGTTCGCCGGGCACACCGTCGGGCAGAGGCCGCAGGCGACGCACTTCGCCTTGCCCGTCTCCGTCGTGAGCATGCGGTGGGTGCCGCGCCAGCGCGGCGAGAGGTCCCACTTCTGCTCGGGATACTGCACCGTCACCTGGTGCCGCTTCTCGCGGTTCACGAAGTGCTTGAGCGTCATCGCCATGCCCTTGAGCGTGGCGCGCACGTAGCTCACCTCCTCGACCGGCCGGTCGAGGACCTTCACGTTGATCGTCATGGTCGCCTCGCTCGGCCTCAGTCGGCGGCTTCGCCGGCCAGCTGCCCGGCGCGGTTCGCGGCGGCCCGCTGCAGCGCGATCGCGCGCAGCCGGCGCACCTCGTCGGCGCGGGCGCGGGTGTTGGTCGGGCTGATGAGCCGCCCGCGGTCGATCCCCACGAAGACGCCGACGGCGAGCACCGCGTTGAGCGCGAACAGGATCAGGCCGAACAGCGGCCCGCGCGCGATCCCGAGGTAATCGAGCGTCAGCACGGCCGACGCGATCACCACGATGTAGCCGAGCGCCAGCGGCAGCATGAACTTCCACCCCAGCGCCATCAGCTGGTCGTAGCGGAAGCGCGGCAGCGTCCAGCGGATCCAGATGTACGTGAACAGGAAGAAGAGCGTCTTCGCGCCGAAGGCCAGCAGCGTCAGGAGCGTCTTCGCCCAGGTCCACGGCGGCAGGTTGTCCCACTGCGTGAACGGGATGTCCCAGCCGCCCACGAACAGCGTCGTCATCAGCCCGCTGGCGGTGATCATCGCCACGTACTCGGAGAGCGGGAACATGGCGAACGCCATCCCGCTGTACTCCGTGTGGTAGCCCGCCACCAGCTCCGACTCGGCCTCCGGGAGGTCGAACGGCAGGCGGTTCGTCTCCGCGAACGCGGCGACGAGGAAGATGAAGAAGGCGATGGAGAGCAGGAACACGTTCCAGCCCATCGTCGCCTGCTGCTGGATGATCTCGGGCAGCGACACGTTGCCGGCCAGCAGCAGCACCGGGATCGTCGACATGCCCATCGCGATCTCGTACGACACCATCTGCGCGCTGGAGCGCAGGCCGCCGAGCAGCGCGTACTTGTTGTTCGAGCTCCAGCCGGCCAGCGTCAGCCCGTAGACGCTGAGCGACGTCACGGCCAGCACGTACAGGAAGCCGATCGGCAGGTCGGCGACGACCATGGGGATCAGGCCCCACGGCGTCGGCAGCGGCGACGCGAACGGGATCACCGCGAAGGTCATCATCGCCGGGATGAACGCCATCGCCGGCGCGACCAGGAAGATCGGCTTGTAGGCGACGCCCGGGAACGTCTTCTCCTTCACGAAGTTCTTGAGGCCGTCCGCCACCGGCTGCAGCAGCCCGCCGGGACCCACGCGGTTCGGGCCGTGCCGGTCCTGGAACCACGCCGAGAACTTCCGCTCGGCCAGCGTGAGCAGCGCCGCGAGCACCATCGTCGCCGTGAACACGACGACCATCTTGATCGCGCTCGCGACGACGAACGTCGCCGCGCCCGGATGCTCGACCTGCGGGTTGTACGACTGCAGCAGCGCGAGCGCGCCCGCGACGTGGACGCTCATGCCGCCCCCGCCATCGCCGGCTCGGCCGCGAAGCGCTCGGCGTCGGCCACGAGCGCGCCGCGCAGGCCGAGCGCGTCGTACGACAGCCCGGCGAAGCTCGCGTGCGCGCCGGCGATCGCGCGGAACGCGTCGGACGCGGTGAAGTAGCCCTCGCCGTCGCCCATCGCGGCGAGCAGGTCGCCGAGCACGTACCAGCTGGGCCGCGCCAGCCCGGGCGCCGCCTTCGCCTGCATGAATCGCTGCACGCGGCCGCGGATGTTGGTGAAGGTGCCCTCCTCCTCCGCCATGTTGGCGATGGGGAGCACGATGTCGGCGCCGGCCGCCCACGCGGGGACCGTCGTGCCGAGGACCAGGATGCGCACGCCCGCGGGCAGCGTCGGCGGCGCGGCCGCGAGCTCCTCGTCCGCGACCACCAGCACGTCGCCCGACTGCAGCCCGTCGAGCATCGCCGCCGCCTCGCGGCGCTCGAAGCCGAACAGCTCCGCGCCGATGACGTTGGCCGCGCGGTCGGCGCGCAGCGAGAGATCGGGCACGCCCGGCAGCGGCGCCTCGGGCCCCGTCGCGACCGTGTAGACCCCGGCACCGCCCGTCCGCGCCACCAGCCGCGCGAGGAGGCCGAGCGACTCGTTCGACAGCATCGGCGACGCGAGCACGTGCGCGCGGCGGCCGTTCAGCAGCGCCGCGGCGTCGCGCAGCGCGACGTCCCAGTCGGCGGCCTTCAGCTCCGTCGCGTTCCCGCGGCCGTTCGTGCGCACGTACGGCAGCTCGGCGCGATCGCGGCGCTCCAGCCAGCGATAGTCGAGGCGCCCCTGGTCGCAGAGGAAGTACTGGTTCACCGCCTCGTTGGCGCGCGGCCGCATGCGCACGACCGTGTCGTCGCGCGTCTCGAGGATGCTGTTGCACCCCTGCGTGCAGTTCGGGCACACCGACGCCGTGCGGTCCAGCTCCCAGGCGCGCGCCTTGTTCAGGAAGTCCTTCGAGACGAGCGCGCCCACCGGGCAGAGGTCGATCACGTTGCCCGACCACGCGTGGTCGCCCAGGTCGTGCTCCGGGTGGATGCCGATGATCGCCCGGTCGCCGCGCTCGCTGACGTTGAGCACGGAGTCCTGCGCCACCTTGTCCATGAAGCGCACGCAGCGCGTGCAGAGGATGCAGCGGTTGGTGACGTACAGGACGTCGCCGCCGAAGTCCTCGACCGGGTTGAAGCGCTTGGGCTCCATGTACCGCGAGTCCGCGCGCCCTTCCTGGAACGTGTAGTCCTGCAGCTCGCACTCGCCCGCCTGGTCGCAGATCGGGCAGTCGAGCGGATGGTTGATGAGCAGGAACTCGAGCACGCCCTTGCGGGCCTCGAGCGCCTTCTCGCTGTGCACGTGCACGACCTGCCCCTCGCCGACGGCGGTGGCGCAGGCGGGCGCGAGCTTCGGGAACTTCTCGACCTCGACGAGGCACATGCGGCACACGCCGGCCACCGGGAGCCCCGGGTGGTAGCAGTAGTGCGGGATGAGCACGCCGGCATGCTTCGCCGCTTCGAGGATGCTCGTGCCCTCGGGGACCACGACCTGGCGGCCCTCGATGGTGAGCGTGACCTGCTTCACGTCGGCCATGGATGGTATCGTGGCGAGGTCAGGCCGTCGGGCTCGCGGCGCGGGGCGCCGCGGCGGCGGTGGCCGTACTGCCGTAGCCCACCACGCCCGGCGTGGGCTTCAGCTTGGCCTCGAACTCGTGCCGGAACTTCTTGAGGCCGGAGACCACCGGCGTCGCGCAGCTGTCGCTGAGCACGCAGATCGTCTTGCCGGTCATGTTGTCGGCGATCGAGAGCAGCGTGTCGAAGTCGCGCGCCGTGCCGTCGCCGGCGCAGATGCGCTCCAGGATCTTGGTCGTCCACGCGGTGCCCTCGCGGCACTGCGAGCACTGCGCGCAGCTCTCGTGGGCGTAGAAGCGGCAGAGGCGCGCGATCTGCCGCACCATGTCCTGCCGGTCGTCGAACACGATGACGCCGCCGGAGCCGAGCATCGAGCCGGCCGCGACGAAGCCCTCGTAGTCCATGATCGCCGTGCGGCACTCCTCCGCCGTCAGGAACGGCACCGACGATCCGCCGGGGATCACGGCCTTGATCTCGCGCCCGTCCGCGGCGCCGCCGCAGAGGTCCCACAGGAACTCGCCGAAGTTGAAGCCGAGCGGCACCTCGTAGTTGCCCGGGCGCGCGGCGTTGCCGCACACCGAGAACAGCTTGGTGCCGACGCTCTTCGGGTTGTCGGGGCGGCCGAACTGCTTGTACCACTCGGCGCCGTTGTTCAGGATGTGCGGCACCGCGGCCAGCGTCTCGACGTTGTTGATCGTCGTCGGCTGCCCGAACAGGCCCGCGACCGCCGGGAAGGGCGGCTTGATGCGCGGGTTGCCGCGGCGCCCCTCCAGCGAGTTCATGAGCGCCGTCTCCTCGCCGCAGATGTAGGCGCCGGCGCCCTGGTGCACGTGCACGTGCACCGTCTTGCCGCTGCCCATCGCGTTCTCGCCGAGGATGCCGGCGGCGTACGCCTCCTTCACCGCGGCGCGCACGTGCTCCAGCGGCTCGGTGAACTCGCCGCGAATGTAGATGTAGGCGACGGTCGCGTAGATCGCGTACGCGCCGAGCGCCACGCCCTCGACCAGGGCGTGCGGCGTCCAGCGCATGATCTCGCGGTCCTTGAAGGTGCCCGGCTCCGACTCGTCGGCGTTGCAGCACAGGTAGTGCTGCTTGCCGTCGGGCTTCATGAAGCTCCACTTCACGCCCGTCGGGAAGCCGGCGCCGCCGCGGCCGCGCAGCCCCGAGTCCTTGACGATCGTCTGGATCTCGGCCGGGTCCATCTTCAGCGCCTTCTCGAGCGCGACGTAGCCGCCGCGCTCGCGCCACCCCTGCAGGGTGCGCGCGGCCGGGTCGCCGAAGTGCTTGGAGAGGACGGGAGTCTCGCGCTCGTGCGAGCGGTGGGGATAGCCCATGGTCAGGTCAGCGCGGCCAGGATCTCGGGGACGCGCGCCGGCGTCACCGACTCCAGGAACTGCTCGTTGATCATCACCGGCGTCGCGAAGCCGCAGGCGCCGAGGCACTCGACCTCGATCACCGTGAAGCGGCCGTCGGCGGAGGTCACACCGAGCTCGCCGCAGCCCGTGTGCTGCAGGAAGGCGTCGACGACGCCCTCCGCCCCGCACACGTGGCACGGCGTGGTGGTGCACACCTGGATGAAGTACCGCCCCACCGGATGCTGGTGGTACATCGTGTAGAACGTCACCACGCCCTTCACGTAGGCGGGCGTCAGCTCCAGCACGTCGGCCACCTCGGCCATCGCGTCGTCGCTCACCCAGCCGCGCTCGCGCTGCACGATCCAGAGCGCGGGCAGCAGCGCCGCCATCTTGTTCGGGTAGCGCGTCAGCAGCTCGTCGAGCTCCGCGCGTGCGGCGCCCGTGAACACCGCCTCGTACGGGCCGTGGTCGTGCGTCGCGCCGTGCGCCGTCAGCTGGTCCGGGGACGGCTTGGGCGTCGAGGGGCCGAAGGTCACCGGTCCACCTCGCCCATCACGATGTCGATGCTCGCGTTCACCACGATCACGTCGGAGAGCAGGTGCCCCTCGACCATCTTCGGGATGGCCGAGAGGTTGATGAACGCCGGCGGGCGGATGCGCCAGCGCACCGGCTTGCTGGTGCCGTCGGACACCATGTAGTAGCCCTTCTCGCCCTTGGGGCTCTCGACCGGCACGTAGCACTCGCCGACCGGCGGCCGCGGGCCCTCCATCACGAGCTTGAAGTGATGGATCATGCTCTCCATCTCGCTCGTCGCCTTGCGCTTGGGCGGGAGGATGATGCGCGGGTCCTCGACGTTCAGCGGCCCGTCCGGCAGGCGCTCGATCGCCTGCTCCAGGATGCGGATGCTCTGCAGCATCTCCTCCATGCGGACCAGGTAGCGGTCGTACACGTCGCCCTGCGTGCCCACGCAGACGTCGAAGTCGTACGTCTCGTAGTCGAGGTACGGGAAGTCCTTCCGCACGTCGTAGGCGACGCCCGAGGCGCGCAGCATCGGGCCGGAGAGCCCGTAGTTCAGCGCCTCGTCGCCCGTCATCACGCCCAGGCCCACCGTGCGGCCGACCCAGATCGCGTTCCGGGTCAGCATCTTGTCCGCCTCGGCCAGCGTCTTCGGGAAGCCCTTCACGAAGCGGCGCAGCCCGTCCATCCAGCCGTCGGGGATGTCGGCCGCCATGCCGCCGACGCGCGTGAGCGACGTCGTGAGGCGCGCGCCGACCCAGCCCTCGAGCAGGTTGTAGATGTTCTCGCGCTCCTGGAACGTCCACAGGAACGGCGTGAACGCGCCCAGGTCCACCGCCGTCGTGCCCATCCAGACGAGGTGCGACATGATGCGCGACAGCTCCATCGTGATCACGCGCAGCACGGTGCAGCGCGGCGTGATCTCGATGCCGAACAGCCGCTCCGCGCCGAGCGCGAACGCGACGTTGTTCCCCGGCGAGTTGAGGTAGTCCTCGCGGTCGGTCCAGGGGATGATCTGGTTGTACTGGCGGTACTCGCCGATCTTCTCGAAGCCGCAGTGCAGGTAGCCGACGTGCGGGATGCAGCGCACGACGGTCTCGCCGTCCAGCTCGAGCACCAGCCGCAGCACCCCGTGCGTCGCCGGGTGCTGCGGGCCGATGTTGATCAGCATGTGCTCGCCCGCGAGGTCGGGCTCCAGCCCGGGCGGCGCCTCCATCGGCACGACCTGGCCGCGGTCGTCGACGACGAGCGGCACGCGCTGCGGCCGGCCGTCGGGACCGAGGCCGGTCGTGGAGAGGGCGACTTCGACGGTTCGCTTGGTGGTGGGCATCGGGCTCCTTACTCGCCGGGGGCCGCCGCGGCGGGGCGGGGGCCGGCCCACGCCAGGGGGCCCCCCGCGCC
>CBHYLO010000019.1:0-18290 GCA_966128675.1 uncultured bacterium
GTCTCGTCGTCGGCCAACGCACCCGCGGTCCTGGAAGCGGCGGGCCTGCTCGACCGCTTCGGCACGGTGGTGAGCGGGAAGGTCGCCGAGGACCTCGGCCTGCCCGGGAAGCCGGCCCCCGACACGTTCCAGCACGCCGCCGTGCTGCAGCGACGCCAGCCGCGTCGTCTCGCCGGGCGTCATCGCCAGCACCTGTCCGCCGAACGGCTCGAGGATCAGGTCCTGCGCGCTGAAGGCCAGCATCGCGAGGAACACGAAGCCGACGAAGCGCCGCGTCGGGCCCTCGGCGAGCGCGACGCGCAGCGCGCGCCGGAACGCGTGCGGATCGCGTGCGATGGCGATGGCGGGTGGCGTCGCCCGCTCGGCGCGACGCACCACGGGGCTCGTGGCGGCGACCACGCAGAGCGCCAGCGCGACGACGCCCACGCCCGCCGCGACCGCGACCAGGCGCGGCAGCGAGAACGGATCGAGCAGCGCGCCGGTGACGCCGGCCGACACGGCGATGCCGAGGATCATCATGATCCACAGCACGGCCGCCACCGCGCCCAGGCGCCGCGGCGCCACGCGCTCCGCGACCAGCGCCAGCAGCGCCGTGCCGGCCGCGCTCAACCCCAGCCCCATCGCGAGGTACGCGACGGCGGCCAGCGCGAGCCCGAGCGCCGGCCGCGCGGGGACGAGCGCGGTGGCCGCCGCGGCGCCCGTCGCGCCCACCGCCAGCAGCAGCGCCCCGCCCAGCAGGTACGGCGCGCGCCGCCGCCGCGCGTCGGAGGCGAACCCCAGGCGCGCGCGCGCCAGCTGCGCGGCGAAGTGCAGCGCCACCAGCGCGCGGGGCACCGACGCGGGCAGCCGCAGCTCGACCACCATCACGCGGTTGAGCGTCGACGTCATGAGCGCGGCCACCGCGCCGATGGCGACCTGCGCGAGCCCGAGGCGCGCGACGTCGCGCCAGCGCAGCTCCTGCGCGCCGGCCGTCACGCGGCGCCTCCGAGCGCGCGCACGCCCGCCGCGCTCACCAGCATGCCCAGCACGTAGAACGGCACGCCGACGCCGCTGTACACGAACGCGGCGCGCGGCGTGACGTCGCGCAGGAAGCGCCGCATCAGCCCGAGCTGCGCGAGCATCAGCAGCGCCACCCCGGCGAGCGCCCACGTCGCGCCCCACGCGCCCAGCAGCCCGAGCACCACCAGCTGCGGCGCGAGCATCGTCGCGCACGCGACGCGCGCGGCGCGCGCGGGCCCCAGCTGCACGGGCAGCGAGCGCACGCCCATCCGCGCGTCGCCGGCCACCGCCTTGAAGTCGTTGAGCGTCATGATGCCGTGCGCGCCCACGCCGTAGAGGACCGCAAGCAGCAGCACGCGCGGCCCCGGCGCCGCGCCGCCCAGCGCGACGGCGGCGCCGGTGACCCAGGCCAGCGTCTCGTAGGAGAGGCCGACGGCCAGGTTGCCGATCCACCCGTTCTGCTTGAACCGGAGCGGCGGCGCGCTGTACGCCCACGCCATCGCCAGCGCGCCCGCCGTCGCCAGGGCGCCCGTGGGGCCCAGCAGCGCGCCGGCGGCCAGCGCCAGCGCGCTCCACGCCAGCGCCAGCCCGAGGCCCCAGCGCCCGGGGACGCGCCCCGACGGGATCGGCCGATCGGGCTCGTTGAGCGCGTCGACGCGGCGGTCGTACCAGTCGTTCGTGACCTGGCTCGCCCCGCACACCAGCGGCCCCGCCACGCACACCCCCAGCGCGAGCGCGGCCCACCCCGCGTCCAGCCGCCCGGCGGAGACCACGCCGCAGCCGAACGCCCACATCGGGGGGAACCACGTCACCGGCTTGAGCAGCGCGAGCATCGCGCGCGGCTCCGGCAGACGGCGTACGGCGAGACTGACGTTACCGACTGTCATGTTTGGTTGACACCTGGGGTGCACGACGTGCCGGGGGTGGTCCACGGGGCGTCAGCGGAGGGGGCCGGGCGTCAGCCCTGGCCCGCCTCGGCCTCCGCGTCGCCGGACAGCCGGTGCCGGCGCAGCTTCAGGTACAGCGACTGCCGGCTCAGCCCGAGCACCTCGGCCGCCGCCGTGCGGTTGTCGTGCGTCAGCTCGAGCGCCGCCTCGATGAAGTGGCGCTCCACCAGCTCCGTCGTCTCGCGCAGCAGCTCGGGCAGCGAGACGCGGCCGACGAGCGTGGTCAGCTGCTCCACCGCGCGCGTCAGGTCGCGCGAGCCCTGCACCCCGCCCGCGACGCGCCGGCTCACGTCGCGGATCACGAACGCGATCGCGGGCACCTCGGCCTCCGCCGCCAGCACGGCCGACACCTCGACCTCGGTGACGACGCCGAGCTGCCCGCGCGCCGACGTGGAGACCAGCCGCAGCGCGCCGTGCTTCTTCAGCATCGAGAGCAGCACCGGCAGGTCGGCCCCGGGGCGTCCGAGCCAGTCGCCGATCGACTGCCCCAGCACGTGCGCCTCCTCGCCCATCTCGATCAGGTCGAGGAAGGCGCGGTTGGCGCTCAGGATGTGGCCCGACGGCGACGTCACGACGAAGGCATCGGGCGCCTGCGCCAGCAGGTCGAGCGCCGCCGGGCGCGGCGCCTCGTCCGGCCGGCCCGCGGCCGGCTGCGTCCCCGCGAGCCGCAGCAGGATGAGCGTCTGCGCGTCCTGCCGGAAGCACGAGGCGGACGCGCGCACCGTCGGCCCGTCGCGCATCGTGAGCGCGATCTCGTCGGCGCGACCGTCGCGCCGCGTGTCCGACAGCAGCTGGCCGAACGCGCGCTCGCCCTCGGCGTCCAGCGCCAGCGGCGCGGTGCGGCCGACGAGACGGTCGGCCGGGACGCCGAACAGCGTGCCCGCGGCGGCGTTCGCGTCGACGACCTTCCGCGTCTGGCCGTCGAGCACCAGCACCGCCTCCGACGACAGCTGGAAGAGCAGGCGGTAGCGCGTCTCGACGTGCCGGAGCCGCCAGTAGTCGCGCTCCATCGCCTGCTGCGTCTCGACGAGGCGCTGCTGCATCTGCGCCAGCGCGCGCAGGTCGCGCCCGCTCGCCACGAGCATGCCGCTCTCGCCCAGCCGCACCGCGGTGTACGCGATCGGCAGGTCCGTGCCGTCCGGCGTGACGTGGTTCACCTGCCGCCGGGCCGAGGCGCCGGTGGCCGCGACGTCGCGCAGCAGCTGCTCGAGCTTCGGCCGCGAGTCCTGCACGACCGTCTCCATCCACGGGCGCCCGATCCACCCGCCGAGCGTCGCCAGCGCGGGGTCGCCGTTGCCGAACGCGAGGTCGCGGATCACGCCGTCGCGGTCGACGATCAGGGCCAGGTCGCTGGCCGCCACGAGCAGCGAGGCCGCCTCGGGATCGAGCTGCGCCAGCGCGGCCCGCCCTCCGGAGAAGGCGCGCGCGACACGCGTGGCGGCTCGCGGCGGCACCATGGCCTCACCCGTCCCGGCGCGGGAGGAGCGAACGCGCGAGATCGGCCGCACCGCCGGCGCTGGCGGTGTGTCCGTCGGCTCCGACGCGGGCGACGAGATCGGGGTGTTCCGTGAAGACTCGGCCACCGACGAGGACGACGAGGTGTGGATTGGATGACAGGCGCCGCGCGGTCGCGATCAACCGGCGAGCCGTCAGGAGACTGTTCTCGCTGGCGACCGACAGCCCCACCACGTCCCACCACCCCGCCCTCACGAGGGCCATGAACTCGTCGTCCGCGGTGGGGGAGCCCAGCTCCACCCCCCAGCCGTCGCGCACGAAGAACTCGGCGACCATGGTCAAACCTAACGTGTGCTGCTCGCCCGGAAGGCACGAGAGCAGGATGGTCGCGTCGTACGTCTGCGCGGGCGCCTCGGCGGGCACGCGCAGCGCCGCCTCGTGCAGCGCGCGCTGCACGCGCCCCAGCGCCACCGTCACCTCCATGAAGTCCGCCTCGTCGGACTCCCACATGTGCCCGAGGTGGATCGCCGTCGGCGCGAGCAGGTCCAGGTAGACCGCCTCCACGCTGACGCCGCGCGTCAGCAGCCCCGCCACGTACTGGCGCGCCGCGTCCTCGTCGGCGGCGAGCACCAGGTCGACGAACTCGCGCTGGTCGGCGGCACAGACCGACGTCGAGGCCGCGGTGAGCAGCGCGCGCGCGAACGGCGGGAACGGGCCGGCGCGGTGCGCCAGGAGCAGGCGAGGCAGCAGGTCCCGCTCGATCGTGGACGCGAGCGCGGGGTCCACGCGCCATCGGACCGAGGCGCCGAAGCCGTCCCGTTGGTGTTGCGGCTCGTACCGCTCGGCCGACGGCGCCGTCCGTGACTCGACGTTGCTCACCTGCGCCTCCGCAGAAGTGTCGTGTCCGTACCCGAATGCGGCCCGAGCGGTGGTCGGGTTGGCGCTCGCCCCAGTATGGGAACCGCGGCGCCATGTGTCAACTTATCTTTACGTCAACCCTGCTTGACGGTTGGACGGACCAACCGTATCCTGCCCAGCGTCCTTCCCGCGTCCGCTCACCGCGATTGCTCGGCCGGGCCCTCGCCCAGGAGTGCTGATGGAGCGCCAGCGGCCCCTCTACACCCCCGACCAGCGCCGGCGACGCGACGCGGCGCCGTGGACTCCCGTCCAAGCGGTTTTGGCGGCCGTCCAGTTCCTGGTCTTCCTGGGAAGCCTGGCCCTGGTGGTGCGCGCCCTCGCCACCGCAGAGGGGGTCGCGCTCGCCAACGCGTCCGTCGTCGCGAAGACCCTGACGCTGTACGCGATCATGGTCCCCGGCGCGCTCTGGGAGCGCGACGTCTACGGCGTGTTCCTGTTCGCGGAGCCGTTCTTCTGGGAGGACGTGATCAGCATGGGCGTGATCGCCCTGCACACGGGATACGTCCTCGCTCTCGCGTTCGGCGCCCTCTCCCCACGTCCCCTCCTCTGGCTCGCCCTCGCCGCCTACGCCACGTACGCGGTCAACGCCGCGCAGTTCGTCGCGAAGTTCCGGCGCGCGCGGCGCGACCGCAAGGGCGTCCCCCCCGTCCTCGCCGAGGGCGCGGCATGACGGCCGCCCTCGCCGCCCTCGCCCCCCTCGCCGCACCCCCCGGCCCTCCCGACCGGGTCGGCCTCCCCGTGCTGCGCGAGCGCGGCCAGCGCGAGGTCTTCTGCGGCCTCACGGGCATCGTCTGGCTGCATCGCAAGCTGCAGGACGCCTTCTTCCTGGTCGTCGGCTCGCGGACCTGCGCGCACCTGCTCCAGAGCGCGGCGGGCGTCATGATCTTCGCCGAGCCGCGCTTCGCGACCGCGATCCTCCAGGACCGCGACCTCGCCGGCCTCGCCGACTGCCACGAGGAGCTCGACCGGGTGGTGGCGGCGCTGCTCGCCCGGCGCCCGGACATCGCGACGCTCTTCCTGGTCGGCTCCTGCCCGTCCGAGGTCATCAAGCTGGACCTCGCCCGCGCGGCGGAGCGCCTCAACGCGCGCACCTACCCCGCGGTCCGCGTCCTCAGCTACTCGGGAAGCGGCATCGAGACGACGTTCACGCAGGGCGAGGACGCCTGCCTGACGGCGCTGGTCCCCGAGCTGCCCGCCGCGCCGGCGGACGCGGCGCCGTCGCTGCTGGTGGTGGGCACGCTCGCCGACATCGTCGAGGACCAGTTCGCGCGCGTGTTCGCCGCGCTCGGCGTCGGGCCCGTGGCGTTCCTCCCGCCGCGCCGCGCCCGGGCGCTGCCGGCCGTCGGGCCGAACACGCGCCTGCTCCTCGCGCAGCCGTTCGTGGGCGAGACGGTGCGGGCGCTCGCGCGCCGCGGCGCGACGCTCCTGCCCGCGCCGTTCCCGCTGGGCGCCGAGGGATCGTACGCCTGGTTCGCGGCCGCCGCGCGCGCGTTCGGCGTGGACGACGCCACCGTCGAGCGCACGCTCGCGCCGCTGGCCGCCCGCGCGCGCCGCGCCCTCGCGCCCCACCGCGAGCGCCTGCGCGACCGGCGGCTCTTCCTCTTCCCGGACTCGCAGCTCGAGGTGCCGCTCGCGCGCTTCCTCCACCACGAGCTCGCGATGACGCTCGTCGAGGTGGGCACGCCGTTCCTCGACCGCGCGACCGTCGCGTCCGACCTCGCGCTGCTGCCCGAGACGACGCTCAGCGAAGGCCAGGACGTCGAGCGTCAGCTGCAACGCTGCCGCGCCGCGCGCCCCGACCTCGTGGTGTGCGGGCTCGGGCTGGCGAACCCGCTGGAGGCCGAGGGGATCACGACGAAGTGGTCGATCGAGCTGGTGTTCACGCCCATCCAGGGCTTCGACCAGGCGGGCGACCTCGCCGAGCTGTTCGCGCGGCCGCTCGTGCGGCGCGAGCGCCTCGCGGTCTGACGGTCTGACGGAGGACGCGCCCATGCAGCTCACGCTCTGGACCTACGAGGGGCCGCCGCACGTCGGCGCGATGCGCGTCGCGACGTCGATGCGCGACGTGCACTACGTGCTGCACGCGCCGCAGGGCGACACCTACGCCGACCTGCTGTTCACGATGATCGAGCGGCACGATCGCCGCCCGCCCGTCACGTACACGACGTTCCAGGCGCGCGACCTCGGCGGCGACACGGCGAACCTCGTGCGCCAGGCCGTGCGCGACGCGTACGAGCGCTTCCGCCCGGCCGCGCTGCTGGTGGGCGAGAGCTGCACGGCGGAGCTGCTCCAGGACCAGCCGGGCGCGCTCGCGCAGGGCATGGGGCTCCCGATCCCCGTCATCCCGCTCGAGCTGCCGTCGTACTCGAAGAAGGAGGGCTGGGGCGCGAGCGAGACGCTCTACCAGCTGGTGCGCACGCTGTGCGCGCCCCTTGCGCCGCCGCCCGGCGTCGCCCGCCCCGCGCCCGCGACCGCGACCGCGCCGAAGGCGAACCTGCTCGGCCCCACGTCGCTCGGCTTCCGCTGCCGCGACGACGTGCGCGAGGTGACGCGCCTGCTGGCGTCGATCGGCGTCGACGTGCACGTGGTCGCGCCGCTCGGCGCCTCGCCCGACGACCTGCGCCGGCTGCCCGAGGCCGACCTCAACGTCTGCCTGTACCCCGAGATCGCGCGCGGTACCTGCGACTGGCTGGCGCGCACGTTCGGGCAGCCCACCGTGCACACCGTCCCGATCGGCGTCGGCGCGACGCGCGACTTCCTCGCCGAGGCGGCGCGCGCCGCGGGGCTCGATCCCGCCGTCGCGGTCGCCGCCGAACGGCGCGACGGCTCGCGCCTGCCGTGGTACGCGCGGTCGGTCGACTCGACCTACCTCACCGGCAAGCGCGTGTTCGTGTTCGGCGACGGGACGCACGCCGTCGCCGCGGCGCGCATCGCCGTCGACGAGATGGGCTTCACGCTCGTCGGCCTCGGGACCTACAGCCGCGAGATGGCGCGCGCGGTCCGCGACGCCGGCGCGCGGCACGGCGTCGAGGCGTTCGCGAGCGACGACTATCTCGAGGTCGAGCGCCGCATCGCCGAGGCCGCGCCCGAGCTGGTGCTCGGCACGCAGATGGAGCGCCACGTCGCCAAGCGGCTCGGCATCCCCTGCGCGGTGATCTCGGCGCCCATGCACGTGCAGGACGTGCCCGCGCGCCACTCGCCGCAGATGGGGTGGGAGGGCGCGAACGTCCTCTTCGACGCGTGGGTGCATCCGCTGATGATGGGGCTGGAGGAGCACCTCCTGCAGATGTTCCGCGACGACTTCGAGTTCCACGACGGCGCCGCGCCCTCGCACCTCCCGACGCATCGCGCCACGACCGGTGCGCGGCGGACGACCGGCGAGATCGTCGCGCTGCCGGAGTTCGACGCGCACGCGCTGGTCGCCGAGGTGACCGGGGACGACGACGACGCGCTGTCCGACGCGGTGGTGGCGCCCGCGGGCCCGCCCGGCTGGTCCCACGAGGCCGAGCGCGAGCTGCTGAAGATCCCGTTCTTCGTGCGCGGCAAGGCGCGGCGCAACACCGAGCGCTTCGCCGCCGAGCGCGGCATCGCGCTGATCTCGCTCGACACCCTGTACGAGGCGAAGTCCCACCATGCCCGCTAGGGGCGCGCCGGCGGTCCCGTTCCGCTTCGTCGTCGTCACGCTCGACGCGCACCTCGCGGGCGCGTTCGACGCGGCGCGCGCGACGCTGCGGCGCGAGCTGCCGGGGCTCGAGCTGTCGCTGCACGTGCAGGCCGACTGGGAGGCCGACCCGGCGGCGCTCGCGCGGGCCCGCGCCGCGATCGCGGGCGCGCACGTGATCGCCTGCGTGCAGCTGTTCACCGAGGAGCAGGCGGCGCCGATCCTCGACGCGGTGCAGGCGCGCCGCGCCGACGCGGACGCGGTGTTCTGCGCGCTGTGCACCACCGCGCTGACGCAGCAGACGAAGCTCGGGCGCTTCTCGATGCGCGACGACGGCGACCGCTCCCCGTTCTCGCCGCTCGCGCTGTTGAGGAAGCTGCGCGGCGGCCGGGCCGACGGCCGCTCGAGCGGCGAGCGGCAGATGACGGCGCTCCGCCGCCTGCCGCAGCTGCTGCGCTTCATCCCCGGCGCCGCGCAGGACGTGCGCGCCTACTTCCTCTCGATCCAGTACTGGCTGGGCGGCACCGACGCCAACCTCGCGAGCCTGGTGCGCTACCACGTCGACCGGTACGCGGCGGGCGAGCGCGCGGCCTACCGCGGCACGCTGCGCGTCGCGCCGCCGGAGGTGTACCCCGACGTCGGCGTCTGGCATCCCGCGCTGCCGGGCCGCGGCATGACCGAGGACGCCGCCGCGCTGCCGGCGGCGCGCGGCGCGATCGGCACGGTCGGCGTGCTGGTGGGGCGGTCGTACCTGCTGGCCGGCAACACGCGCCACTACGCCGCCGTCGTCGCGGCGCTCGAGGCGCGCGGGCTGCGCGCGCTCCCGGTGTTCGCGTCGGCGCTGGACGCGCGGCCGGCGCTGCAGCGCTACTTCGGCATCCGCCCGGACGGGGACGCGTGGCGCCTGGAGCGGCCGACGATCGACGCCCTCGTCAACCTCACGGGGTTCTCGCTCGTCGGCGGCCCCGCGTACAACGACGCGCCGGCCGCGCAGGCGGCGCTCGCGGCGCTCGACGTGCCGTACCTGTCGCTGCAGACGCTCGAGTTCCAGAGCGTCGCCGAGTGGCGCGCCGACCCGCGCGGCCTGAACCCGCTGCAGGCGACGCTGCAGGTGGCGATCCCGGAGCTCGACGGCGCGATCGCGCCCGCGGTGTACGGCGGGCGCGGCGTGGGCACGCCGGACGCACCCGCCGCCTGCTCGGAGCCGCTCCCCGAGCGCGTGGACGCCATCGCCGACCGCGTCGCGCGGCTGGTGCGCCTGCGGAAGACGCCGCGCGCCGGGCGGAAGCTCGCGATCGTGCTGTTCAACTTCCCGCCGAACGCCGGCAACACGGGCAGCGCCGCGTACCTCGCGGTCTTCCCGTCGCTGCAGCGCGTGCTCGCGTCGCTCAAGGAGCAGGGCTACACGGTCGACCTCCCGTCCGGCGTGGACGCGCTGCGCGCGCTGGTGTGCGAGGGCAACCGCGAGCGCCACGGCACGCCGGCGAACGTGCACGCGCGCGTGGCGGCCGAGGACGTCGTGCGCCGCGAGCCGCACCTGCGCGAGATCGAGGCCGTGTGGGGGCCCGCGCCGGGCCGCGCGCTCGCCGACGGCCACGCCGTGTGCGTCATGGGCGCGCAGCTCGGCAACGTGTTCGTCGGCGTGCAGCCGTCGTTCGGGTGGGAGGGCGACCCGATGCGCCTGCTGTTCGAGGGCGGGTTCGCGCCGACGCACGCCTTCTCGACGTTCTACCGCTGGCTGCGCGAGGACTGGGGCGCCGACGCGGTCCTGCACTTCGGCACGCACGGCGCGGTCGAGTTCATGCCGGGCAAGCAGGTGGGGCTCTCGGGCGCGTGCTGGCCCGAGCGGCTGATCGGCGACCTGCCCAACGTCTACCTGTACGCCTCGAACAACTCGAGCGAGGGGACGCTGGCCAAGCGGCGCGGCGGCGCGACGCTGGTCTCGTACCTCACGCCGCCCGTCGCGAACGCGGGGCTCTATCGCGGGCTGGCCGAGCTCAAGGCGTCGCTCGACCGGTGGCACACGGCCGACGGCGCGGAGCGCGACGCGCTGCCGGCGTCGCTGCAGGCCCAGGGCGCCGCGCTGGAGCTGTGCGCGGCCGAGCCGGCGTGGACGCCGGGCGAGTGCGCGTCGCGCGTGGCGGCGCTGCGCGCCGCGCTGCTGGAGCTGGAGTACGCGCTGATCCCGATCGGGCTGCACGTCGTCGGCGAGCCGATGGCGGCGACGGAGCGCGTGGACACGCTGCTCGCCATCGCGCGGGCCGGCCGCCCCGACGCCGACTCCCCGGCGCTCGACGACGCGTGTGCGCGCGACGCCGTCGCGACGCTCGTCGAGACGCGCTCCCCCGCCGCGGCGCTCGACCGCCTCGGCCGAAAGACGGACGTCGGCGCGGTCGCGCCGCTGTTCGACGAGCTGGCGCGGCTCGACGCGCTGCTGCGCACCGACCACGAGGTGCCGGGCATCCTGCGCGCGCTCGACGCGCGCTGGGTGCCGCCCGCGCCCGGCGGCGACCTGCTGCGCACGCCCGCGGTGCTGCCCACCGGCCGCAACCTCTATGGCTTCGACCCGTACCGCGTCCCCAGCGCCTTCGCGCTGCTGGAAGGCCGCGCGCGCGCCGAGCTGCTGCTGGGCCGCCATCGCGACGACGGGCACGCGTTCCCCGAGACCGTGGCGTTCGTGCTCTGGGGCACCGACAACATGAAGAGCGAGGGCGCGCCGCTGGCGGAGGTGCTCGCGCTCCTCGGCGCCGTCCCGCGCTTCGATGCGGTCGGCCGGCTCGCGGGCGCGCGGCTCGTGCCGCTGGCGCAGCTCGGACGTCCGCGCGTCGACGTCGTCGTCACGCTCTCCGGGATCTTCCGCGACCTGCTGCCGCTGCAGGTGAAGCTGCTCGCCGAGGCCGCGCTGCTGTGCGCGCAGGCCGACGAGCCCGAGGCGATGAACTACGTCCGCAAGCACGCGCTGGCCACGATGCGCGAGACGGGGTGCGACCTCGCGACGGCCGCGCTGCGCGTGTTCGGCAACGCCGACGGCGCGTACGGCTCGAACGTCAACCTGCTGGTCGAGACCGGGCAGTGGGAGTCGACGGACGACCTGGCGAACCAGTTCGTGCGGCGGAAGGGCTTCGCCTACGGCGTCGGCCGCGCGCCGGTGGCCGCGCCGGCGCTGCTGCGCCGCGCGCTGGGCGGCGCCGACCTCGCGTTCCAGAGCCTGGACTCGGTGGAACTGGGCGCGACCGACATCGACCAGTACGTCGAGTCGCTGGGTGGCATGAACCGCGTCATCGCGCAGGCGCGCGGCGCCGAGGCGCCCGTGTACCTCGGCGACCACACGGGCGCCGCGGGGAAGGTGCGCACGCTCGCCGAGCAGGTCGCGCTCGAGAGCCGCACGCGACTGCTGAACCCGAAGTGGTACGAGGCGCAGCTCGCGCACGGCTACGAGGGCGCGCGCAACGTCGCCGGCCACGTCACGACGACCTTCGGCTGGTCGGCCACCGGCGCGCCGGACGCGGTGGCGCCGTGGGTCTACGCCGAGGTCGGCCGCACGTTCGTGCTCGACGCCGCGATGCGCGACCGGCTGGCGCGGCTCAACCCGCACGCCGCCGGCGCCATCGCCGGCCGGCTGCTCGAGGCGACGGACCGCGGCTACTGGCAGCCCGACGACGCCACCCTGGCCGCGCTGCGCGACGCCGCGGCCGACCTCGAAGACCGGCTGGAAGGGCTCGCGGTCTGACCGCGCCCGTCTCCCGAACCGTCCCCATGGCCACCACCATCTCCCCCCGAGTGCTCCCCGTCCGCGAGGACGGCGAGGGCAGCCTGCAGGTCCACCTCGATCCGAGCGAGCAGATCGAGGGGACGCTGGTGATCGCCGTCTACGGCAAGGGCGGGATCGGGAAGTCGACCACCTCCTCCAACCTCTCGGCCGCGCTGGCGACGCTCGGCAAGCGCGTGCTGCAGATCGGCTGCGACCCGAAGCACGACTCGACGTTCACGCTCACGAAGCGGATGGTGCCGACCGTCATCGACGTGCTCGAGACGGTGGAGTTCCACAGCGAGGAGCTGCGCGTCGACGACTTCGTGTACACGGGCTACCGGGGCGTGATGTGCGTGGAGGCGGGCGGCCCGCCCGCGGGCACCGGGTGCGGTGGCTACGTCGTCGGGCAGACCGTGAAGCTGCTCAAGGAGCACCACCTGCTCGAGGACGCCGACGTCGTGATCTTCGACGTGCTGGGCGACGTGGTGTGCGGCGGGTTCGCGGCGCCGCTGCAGCACGCGCACCGCGCGCTCATCGTCACCGCCAACGACTTCGACTCGATCTTCGCGATGAACCGCATCGTGGCGGCGATCAAGGCGAAGTCGCGGAACTACCGCGTGCGCGTGGGCGGCGTGATCGCGAACCGCTCGCAGGACGTCGACCAGATCGACCGCTTCAACGCGCGCGTGGGCCTCACGCTCGCCGCGCACTTCCCCGACCTGGACGCGATCCGCCGCAGCCGGCTGAAGAAGTGCACGATCTTCGAGATGGAGCCGTCGCCGGAGGTCGCCGCGGTGCAGGCCGAGTACCTCCGCCTCGCGCAGTCCCTCATCGACGGCGTCGAGCCGCTGCTCCCCGAGCCGCTGAAGGACCGCGAGATCTTCGACCTGCTCGGCTACGACTGACGCCACGAGGCCGCGCCCCATGACCGCCCCGACGATGGGCCCCGCGTACGATGCGCGCCGCGCCTGGCTCACCGAGTACTTCGACCGCACCGCCCCCGCGGCGTGGGCGCGGCTGACGTCGGACGCGCCGGTGAGCGGCATCCGCCGGACCGTGCGCGAGGGACGCGAGCGCATGCGCGCGACGATGGCGGGCTGGCTCCCGGACGACCTGCGCGGCGCGCGCGTGCTCGACGCCGGCTGCGGGCCGGGCGCCTTCGCGGTGGCGCTGGCGGCGCGCGGCGCGCGCGTGGTGGCGGCCGACGTCTCGCCGACGCTGGTGGCGCTGGCCCGCGACCGCGCGGCCGGCCAGTGCGGCGCGCGGCACATCGACTGGGTCGTCGGCGACATGCTCGATCCGTCGCTCGGCCGCTTCGACTACGTGGTCGCGATGGACTCGCTGATCCACTATCCCGCCGCCGAGATGGTGGACGCGCTGGCGGCGCTCGCGCACCGCACCGGGACGGCCGTCGTGTCGACGTTCGCGCCGGCCACGCCGCTGCTGTCGGCCATGCACGCGGTCGGCCGCCTCTTCCCGCGCGGCGACCGCGCGCCCGCCATCGAGCCGGTCGCCGAGACGCGGCTGCGCGCGCGCGTGGCGCACGCCGCGGCGCTCGCGGGCTGGTGCGTGGGGCGCACGACGCGCGTGGCGTCCGGCTTCTACACCTCGCAGGCCATCGAGCTGACACGCGGCGGGTGACCGCGCCCGACGCCGGCCGCGCCCCCGAGCGGCCGGCGTCCCACCATCACCCTGGAGGACCGCCCATGATCGCCATCCTGACCGCGGCCGCGCTGACGGTCGCCGCCCTCGCCCTCTGGTTCGCCGTCCGCCGGCGGCTCGAGGTGCCGTGCACGCTGGAGCTGGAGGCGACGCAGGAGCGGTTCCACGCCCACGTCGTGCTGGAGGGCGTCGCGCCCAACGAGGGGGACGCGGTCCTCGTCCATGGCGCGCCGACGCGCATCGCGATCGGCGAGCGGCGCACGCTGCGCACGCGCGCGACCGTGCAGCAGGCGTCGCTGCCGCGCCGCGCCTGGACGCGGCTGATCGGCACGTCCGAGATCACGAGCCTGTACGAAGTCGGCTTCGAGGGGTGAGCGCCATGACCACCGCCATCGCGCCGGGCACGGCGCACGCCTACACGCCGCCGAACGAGGCGACGCAGCTCGCGCAGCAGGACGCGACGCTCACGCCGCGCTTCTACACGACCGACTTCGCGGAGCTGGACCGCCTGAACGTCGACCGCCACCGCGCGCTCTGGGACGAGCTGGTGGCCGAGTTTCGCGCCGATCCCAACAAGCACCACTTCAAGCG
Source organism: uncultured bacterium (assembly GCA_966128675.1). Lineage (GTDB taxonomy): Bacteria > Gemmatimonadota > Gemmatimonadetes > Gemmatimonadales > Gemmatimonadaceae > Roseisolibacter. The sequence goes on from CBHYLO010000019.1 coordinate 13,985, forward strand.
GACGCCGGAGTTCGACGCCGACTTCTCGGCGATGCCGCCGGAGCTGCGCGCGCAGTTCATCGACTTCCTCGTCTCGTCGGTCACCGCCGAGTTCTCGGGGTGCATCCTGTACGCCGAGATCAAGAAGCGGGTGACGAACCCCGACGTGCGCGAGCTGTTCGGCTTCATGAGCCGCGACGAGGGGCGGCACGCGGGCTTCATCAACAACACGCTGAAGGACTTCCGCGTCGCCGTCGACCTGTCGTTCCTGACGAAGGCCAAGAAGTACACGTACTTCAAGCCGAAGTTCATCTACTACGCCACGTACCTGTCGGAGAAGATCGGCTACGCGCGCTACATCCACATCTACCGCAACTTCGAGCGGAAGCCCGACCAGCGCTTCCACCCGATCTTCAAGTGGTTCCAGGAGTGGTGCAACGACGAGTTCCGCCACGGCGAGGCGTTCGCCGTCCTGATGCGCGCGAACCCGGAGACGCTGCAGGGCATCAACAAGTACTGGATCCGCTTCTTCCTGCTCGCCGTGTTCGCGACGATGTACGTGCGCGACCACCTGCGCCGCCCGTTCTTCGAGGCGCTCGGCTGGGACGTCGACGACTTCGACCGCAAGGTCATCGCGCTCACGAACCAGATCAGCCGCCAGGTCTTCCCCGTGGTCGTCGACACGGACAATCCGCGGCTGTGGGCGCTGTTCGACCGGCTGTATCGCAACACGGTCGCCATCGGCGAGGCCGAGCGGGCCGGCGGGATCGGCGGGCGGCTGCGCGCGGCCGCGCTGCGCCTGGACTGCGGCGTGACGTTCCTCCGCGCGTACTGCCAGCCCGCGGTGCGCAACCCGCTGCCCGCCGACGTGCGCCTGCAGCCCGTCTGGTGAGCGACGTGCCCCCGGCGACCTCCGAGCGCGACCGGCCGCGCAGCCTGCGCGACGTGCGCCGCGCGTGGCTGCGCGCGGCCACGCGCGTGCCCGCGCGGTGGCTCCCGTTCGCCGACGCGGCCACCGAGGAGCTGCCGCTCGGCCGGCTGCTCCGGCTGGGGCTCTTCCAGATGACGGTGGGCGCGACGCTCACGCTGCTCACCGGGACGCTCAACCGCGTCATGATCGTCGAGCTGGGCGTGCCGGCGTCGATCGTCGGCTGGATGCTCGCGCTGCCGCTGTTCGTGGCCCCGTTCCGCGCGCTCATCGGCCACTCGTCGGACACGCACCGCTCGGTGCTCGGCTGGCGGCGGGTGCCGTACCTGTGGGTCGGCACCATGCTGTCGTGGGGCGGGCTGGCGATCATGCCGTTCGCGCTGATCCTGCTCTCGGGCGACACGCGCGGCTCGCGCGGCGAGGCCATCGCGATCTCGGCGCTCGCGTTCCTGCTCGTCGGCGCGGGGATGCACACCACGCAGACGGCCGGGCTGGCGCTGGCGACCGACCTCGCGCCGCCGCGCGTGCGCCCGCGCGTGGTGGCGCTGCTCTACCTCATGCTGCTGGTCGGGACGCTGCTCAGCGCGGTCGCCTTCGGCCAGGCGCTGCGCGACTTCGGGCAGATCCGGCTGATCCAGGTGATCCAGGCATCGGCCGTGGTGACGATGCTGGTGAACGTCGTCGCGCTCTGGAAGCAGGAGCCGCGGCGGCCGATGACGCGCGCCGAGGCGACGGCGGTGCGCCGCCCGCGCTTCCGCGAGGCGTGGCGCACCTTCGCGGCCGGCGGTCCCGCCGTGCGCCTGCTGGCCGCGGTGGGACTCGGCACCTTCGCCTTCAACCTGCAGGACGTGCTGCTGGAGCCGTACGGCGGCGAGGTGCTCGGCCTTTCGGTCGCGGGCACGACGTGGCTGACCGCGCTCTTCGCCGTCGGCTCGCTGCTCGCGTACGCGCTGGCCGCCGGGCGGCTGGAGCGCGGCGGGGATCCGATCCGCGTCGCCGCCGGCGGCGTGCTCGCGGGCGCGCTCGGCTTCGTCGCGGTGATCTTCGCGACGCCGCTGCAGGCGGTCGAGCTGTTCCGCGCCGGCACGGGGCTCATCGGCTTCGGCGAGGGCTGCTTCGCCGTCGGCACGCTCGCCTACGCGATGGCGATGCCGAGCGGGGAGAGCGGGATCGCGCTCGGCGCGTGGGGCGCGGTGTTCGCGACCAGCGAGGGGCTCGCGCTCGCGCTCAGCGGCGTGGTCAAGGACTTCGTCGACCACCTGGTCGCGCGCGGCGCGCTCACCGGCGGCATAGCCGACCCGTCGGTGCCGTACAGCTTCGTGTACCACGTCGAGATCGCGTTCCTGTTCTTCACGCTGGTCGCGCTCGGCCCGCTGGTGGCCGCGCGCCGCACGCCGCGCGGCGATGCCGCGTCGTCGCGCTTCGGGCTCGCCGAGCTCCCGGGCTAGCGGCACCGTCGCACCCGTCTTCCACCCCGACCGGAGGCGTCATGCAGTTCGCCAACTCGATCGACGTCGCGCAGCTCGCGATCTGGCTGTTCTGGGCCTTCTTCGCCGCGCTCGTCTTCTACCTGCGGCGCGAGGACAAGCGCGAGGGCTACGCGCGCGACTTCGAGAACCCGGGCGGCGTCGCGCACGGCTTCCCGCCCCCGCCGGGCCCCAAGACGTTCATCCACCGCCCCGAGCAGTGACCCTCCCGGAGCCCCGCCCATGACCATCGCGCCCACGCCCGGCGGCTCCGTCGCCGCCGGCACTCCGATCGAGCCCGTCGGCGACCCGCTGCTCAGCGGGCTCGGGCCGGCGGCCTTCGCCGACCGCGCCGACCATCCCGACCTCACCGTGCACGGCGAGCCGAAGATCGTCCCGATGCGCGTCGCGCCGAACTTCTACGTCGAGCCGCGCGACCCCGACCCGCGCGGCATGGCGATGCTGGGCGCCGACGACGCGGTCGCCGGCACCGTCGTCGACCTGTGGGTCGACCGCTCCGAGCCGCAGATCCGCTACTTCGAGGTCGCGCTCGCGGGCGGCGAGTCGAACGTGCTCGTGCCGTACAACGTGTGCCGGGTGCACGCGCGACGCGGCACCGTGCGCACCAAGGCGATCCTCGGCGCGCAGTTCGCCCGCGTGCCGCGCACGACGCATCCCGAGCAGGTGTCGCTGCTGGAGGAGGACCGCATCATGGGCTACTTCGCGGGCGGCTACCTGTACGCCACGGCCGAGCGCGCGCGGCCGTTCGTATGACCGCGGTCGGCGTGCCGCTGCCGGCGGGCGTGCCCGCCGTCGTCGCGGGCGCGGCGCCCGCCGTGCGCGGCCGCGCGATGATCCCGGGCATCGGCGAGCCGCTGCCCGCCGGCGAGTCGGTGCTCTGGACCGGCGGCCCCACGCGAGGCGCCATCGCGCGCCGCGTGTGCCACGTGCGCGGCGTGGCGGCGTACTTCGGCGTGCTGCTCGCCGTCGTCCTGGTCGGCGGCGGCGCGACGCGGGGCGCGGCCACCAGCGCGGCGCTGCTCGCGGCGATGGGCGCCACGGTGCTCGCCTTCGCGCACGTGTACGCGGCGCTCGTCGCGCGCTCCACGGTGTACGCCGTCACCGAGCGGCGGCTGGTGCTGCGGATCGGCGTCGCGATCCCGGCGGTGCTGAACGTCCCGTTCGACCGCATCGCGTCGGTCGACCTGCGCACCGCGCGGGACGGCACGGGCGACGTGGTGGTGACGCTCACCGGCGACGCGCGCGTCGCGTACCTGCTGCTCTGGCCGCACGCGCGGCCGTGGCGCTACGCGCGGCCGCAGCCGGCGCTGCGCGGGCTGCGCGACGCCGCGGCGGTGGGCGCGACGCTGGCCGCGGCGGTCCGCGCGCACGCCGACGCGCACGCGCCGACGCAGGAGGTCGCGTGACCGCGCGCATCGGCACCCACCCCGAGACGACGCCGCCACCCGCGCCGCCGCCCCGCGGCCGCCGCGCGAACGGCGCCGCGCGTCGCCTGACCGCGGAGATCCCCGAGACGGTGACGGGCGGCGCGACGCCGCCGCGGCCGCTGCTGCTGGCCGCCGGCGCCGTGGCGATCCTCGCGATCGCGATGGCCGCCGGCGCGCGCCTCACCGGCGCGGGGCACGTCGCGCCGCCGGCCGGCGTCGTCGACCTGTCGCGCGACCTGCGCTTCGACGACGGGCAGGGCGGCACGGTGCTCGTGCGCGCGGTCGACGCGGGCGGCGCGCTGCACGACGTCGCCGTGCTGCGCCCGGGCGAGCTGATGTTCGTGCGCAGCACGCTCCGCGCGCTCGCGCGCGGCCGGCGCCTGGAGGGGCGCGCGGACCAGGCGGCGCCGTTCCGCCTCACGCGCTACCGCGACGGCCGCCTCACGCTCGACGATCCGAGCACGCGCCAGCACCTCGAGCTGGCG
>CBHYLO010000020.1:0-18049 GCA_966128675.1 uncultured bacterium
CGGGCCGGGGCCCCCCCCCCCCCCCGCGCCGCATCGACTGCCGCGTCAGCTGCTGCGCTTCGCCGGCGGCATCGCGCGTCCGCCCTGCTCGATCACCAGCGTGGCGGCGCGCTCGCCCTCGACCTGGAAGCGGAAGCGCAGCGCCGGATCGTGCTCGGCGACGAACACGCCGTCGCCCTGGTGCAGCAGCCGCGCGGCCACCTGGCCCGGCGGCTGCGCGCGCAGGCGGTCGCCCTGCTCGTACACCTCCAGCTTCACCGGGCCCAGGTCGAACGTGCCCGTGAAGCGCGCGCGCTCGGCCGCCGTCATGGGGAGGTCGGCGATGGGCGGCTGCGCGAGCCCCAGCGCCTGGCGCGCGACCGTCTGCACCAGCCGCGTGACGATGCTGCCCGCGTACACGCCGTTCGTCAGCACCGTGACGCCGAGCGCGGAGTCGGGCAGGTACGCCGTCTCGCCGAGGAAGCCGGGCGTCGCGCCGCCGTGCGCGAGGTAGCGCTGGCCGTCCACCGCGCCGATCTCGACGCCCAGGCCGTAGCGCGCCGGGCGTCCCGACGCGAGCGTCACGGGCGTCGTCATCGCCTGCCAGCTGGCGGCGCTCACCGCGCGGCCCGTGGCGAGCGCGCGCTGCCAGCGCGCCATGTCGCCGGCGGTGGAGCAGAGCAGGCCGGCCGCGTAGGTGACGGTCGCGTGGTGCGACGGCGCGACGGTCGCGGCGATGGGGCCGCGCGTGGCGTGCGCGTAGCCGGCCGCGCGCCGCGCTGCGGGCGCGGCGTCGCACGGCATCGTCGACTGCAGGCCGAGCGGCTGCAGGAACGTCGTGCGCACGTAGTCGGCGTACGGCATGCCGCTCGCCCGCTCGACGACGAGGCCGAGCAGGATGTAGCCGTTGTTGTTGTACGCGTAGCGCTCGCCCGGCGCGAACTCCACCGCGCGGGCCGCGAGGCTGTCGACCACCGTGCGCGGCGACGACGGCGCGGTGAGATCGGCGACGGTCCACGCGCGCGAGAGCCCCGACGTGTGGCTCAGCAGGTGCCGGATGGTCACGCCGCGCGCGCGCTCGGCCAGCGCGGGCAGGTGCGTGCCGATGGAGTCGTCGAGGCCGAGCTTCCGCTGCTCCGCGAGGCGCATGATGGCGGCCGCGGTGAACTGCTTGGTGATCGAGCCGACCTCGAAGATCGTGGCGGGCGTCGCCTTCGCGCCGCGCGCGCGGTCGGCGACGCCGTACGCCTTCTCCAGCACGACCGCGTCGCCGCGCGTCACCGCGACCGCGATGCCCTCGATCGGGATGCCGGCGGCGGCGCGCATGATCGAGTCGACCGCCTGCTCCAGGGGGCGGCGTGCGGCGGCGGGCGCCTGGGCGTGCAGCGCGTGCAGGGGCGGCGCGGCCGCCAGCGCGAGCGCGGCGGCGAGGCGCAGGGAACGTGGGGGCATCGGGATCTATGGCTACAAGGGACGGATGCGTGCGATGACGGCCGCGGGGGCCGGTGCCGGCCGTACGCCTCGCGCGCGCCGCGGTTTCAGGCGCGCACCCGTTGGCGGATGCCCGTGCGGCGCCCACATTGCTCGCGAGGGCGGACTTCACCGCCGCGTCACCGACGGAGGGGAGCGTTGCCAGACGGGGTGCCGGAGCCGATCGAGCGCGCGTTCGCGCGCGTGCGCAGCGACCTGGAGATCCGCGACGGGTTCCCGGACGACGTGCGGCGCGAGGCGGAGCGCGTCGCGACGGAGCGCGTCGCCGCCGCGGGCCCCGACCGCGTCGATCGCACCGACGTCGGCTTCGTCACCATCGATCCGCCGGGCAGCCGCGACCTCGATCAGGCGGTGCACGTGGAGCGCGCGGGCGACGGGTACCGCCTGCGCTACGCGATCGCCGACGTCGGCTTCTGGGTCGATCGCGGCGGCGCCGTGGAGCAGGAGGCGTGGCGGCGCGGCGTGACCTACTACGCGCCCGACCACCGCGAGCCGCTCTACCCCGAGGTGCTGTCGCAGGGCGCGGCGAGCCTGCTGCCCGACGGCACGCGCCCGGCCGTGCTCTTCGACCTCACGCTCGACGCGCGCGCGGAGGTGACGTCGTGGACGGTGGGGCGCGCGCTGGTGCGGAGCCGCGCGCAGCTCACCTACGCGCAGCTGCTGGAGCACGCGGTGCAGGGGAGCGCGTCGTCGCTCGCCGGCGCGCCGTGGGCCGACACGCTCACGCTGCTCGCCGAGGTGGGGCCGAAGCGCCTGGAGCGCGAGGCCGAGCGCGGCGGCGTGTCGCTGCCGGTGCGCGATCAGCACGTGCAGCGCAGCGCCGCGACCACGCTGGGCTACGAGCTCGCCTACGAGGCGCCCAACGCGGCCGAGGCGTGGAACGCGCAGGTGTCGCTGCTCACCGGCCACGTCGCCGCGCTGCGGATGCTGGACGCGCGCGTCGGGCTGCTGCGCACGATGCCGCCGTTCGGCGAGGCGGACGTCGCCAAGTTCAGGCGCATCGCGCGCACGCTGGGCTTCGCGTGGCCGGCGGGGCGCTCGTACGCGGACTTCATGCACGGGCTGCAGCCGCACCACCCGCGCATCGAGGTGCTGGTGCGGCAGGCGCGGCGCGTGATGCGCGGCGCCGACTACGTCGCGTTCGACGGCGCGCTGCCCGAGCAGCCGCTGCACGGCGCGCTCGCGTTCGAGTACGCGCACGTCACCGCGCCGCTGCGCCGGCTCGCCGACCGCTACGTGCTCGACCTGCTCGTCACGCTCGCCGCCGGCGCGCGGCCCGCGGACGCGGAGGTCGCGACGCTGCGCGCGCTGGTGCCGGTGATGGACGCCGCCGAGCGCCGCACGAGCGCGCTGGAGCGCCAGGTGGTGGACCTGGCCGAGGCGTGGACGCTGCGCGACCGGGTGGGCGAGGTGCTGCGCGCGGTGGCGATCGACGTGCGCGGGCGCGACGTCGAGGTACAGGTCGAACAGCCGCCGCTGCGCGCGACGCTCACCGTCCCCGACGGCGTGGCGCCCGCGCTCGGCGAGGCGATGGACGTGCGGCTCGCCGCCGTGGACGTCGAGGGCGGCCAGGTCCGGCTGGAGCCGGTCCGGCTCGAGCCCGCCAGCTGAGCGGGCTCTCCGCCGAACCTCCACGTCGTCTCCACGTCGTCTCCGCGCCGCCTCCAAGCATCCGGGAGCCGGCGCGCGCACCGTGTGGCCCATGCGACGCGGCGCGACCGCGCCCGTCGCCACACCGGACCGCGCGATGGAGGCGATCATGGCTCGACTGCTCCCGGATCCCACGTTCTACCCATCCCCCGGCATGGCCGCCGAGGCGCCCGCCGAGACGCTGGCCTACGTCGCGCTGCTGACGCAGGGCACCAACGGGAAGAAGGACGCGCTCGGCGTCGTCGACGCGGATCCGGCGTCGCCCGAGTACGGCCGGCTCGTCGGCCGGCTCGACCTGCCGCACGGTGGCAACGAGCTGCATCACTTCGGCTGGAACGCGTGCAGCTCGCACCTGTGCGCCTTCGCGCCCAACCCGCACGTCGAGCGGCGCTACCTCGTGCTGCCGGGGACCAACAGCTCGCGCATCCACGTGGTCGACACCGCGCCCGACCCGCGCGCGCCGCGGCTGGTGAAGGTGATCGAGGGCGAGGAGGTGATGCGGAAGACCGGCTACGCGGCGCCGCACACCGTGCACTGCGGGCCCGACGGCATCTACATGAACGCCCTCGGCGCGCCCGACGGCGACGGCCCGGGCGGCATCTTCGTGCTCGACCACGAGACGTTCGAGCTGAAGGGACGCTGGGAGCGCGAGCGCGGCCCGCAGTACCTGTCGTACGACTTCTGGTGGCACCTCGGGCACGACGTGATGATCACCAGCGAGTGGGGCACGCCCAACATGGTGAAGGACGGCGTGAACCCGGAGCTGCTGCTGGCGGGCAAGTACGGCAACGCGCTGCACGTGTGGGACCTCAAGCACCACACGCACCTGCAGAAGCTGGAGCTGGGCGCGGAGCAGCAGATGGTGCTGGAGCTGCGGCCGGCGCACGACCCGCGGCGCGCCTACGGCTTCGTCGGCGTCGTCATGAGCCTCGCCGACCTCTCCAGCTCCGTGTGGATGTGGTTCCACGACGAGGGCGCCGGCCGCTGGGACGTGCGCAAGGTGATCACGATCCCGGCCGAGCCGGCGGATCCCGCGGACCTGCCGCCGCTGCTGCAGGGCTTCAAGGCGGTGCCGCCGCTCGTCACCGACATCAACCTCTCGCTCGACGACCGCTTCCTGTACGTGAGCTGCTGGGGCACCGGCGAGCTGCGGCAGTACGACGTCAGCGACCCGACCGAGCCGCGGCTCACCGGCACGCTGCGCATCGGCGGCATCGTCAACCGCACGCCGCACCCGCGCGTCGACGGGCGCGCGCTCAACGGCGGCCCGCAGATGGTCGAGGTGAGCCGCGACGGGCGCCGCGTCTACCTGACGAACGGCCTCTACTCGCCGTGGGACGCGCAGTTCTATCCCGACGGCATCCGCGGCTGGATGGCGAAGATCGACGCCGATCCGAACGGCGGCATCGCGTTCGACCGCGACTTCCTCGTCGAGTTCGAGGACGGGCTGCGGCCGCACCAGGTCCGCCTGCAGGGTGGCGACGCATCCTCCGACTCCTTCTGCTACGCGGAGTGACCATGACGGACACGCAGCTGCCGTGGCTGTCGCTGCTGCTCCTGGGCGCGGCGCACGGCGTGAACCCCGCGATGGGCTGGCTGTTCGCGGTGGGACGCGGGCTGCAGACGAGGGACCGGCGCGCGGTGTGGCGCGCGCTCGGTCCGCTCGCCGTCGGGCACGCGCTGGCGATCGCGGTCGCCGTCCTGCTCGCGGTCGCGCTCGGCCAGGCGCTGCCGCTGCGCGGGCTGCGGTGGGTCGTGGCCGCGGCGCTGCTCGCGGTCGGTGTCGACGGGCTGCTGCGCCACCGGCACGTGCGGCTCGGCGGGATGCGCGTGAACGCGCGCGAGCTCGCGACCTGGTCGTTCCTGATGGCGTCCGCACACGGCGCCGGGCTGATGGTGCTCCCGTTCGTGCTCGGCGCCGCGGCGCCCGCATCGGGTGGGATGCACCATCACCACGCGCCCGTGCTCGCGGCGGGCGCGGGCAGCGCGGGTGCGATCGGCGTCACGGCGCCGCTCGTCCACACCGTCGGCTACCTCGCGGCGACGCTCGTGCTCGCGGTCGTCGTCTACGAGAAGGTGGGGCTCCGCATCCTGCGCCGCGCGTGGATCAACCTGAACGCGATCTGGTCGGCGGCGCTGATCGTCGCGGCGGTCGCGGCGGTCGCGATGTGACCGGCGCCCGGTCGTCGTCGGCGGCGAGGAAGCGGCGTACCTCGTCGGTGAAGCGCGTCCACGCGGGCTCGCCCTCCAGCAGCACGTGGTTGCGGCTCTCCAGCGAGATGAACCGCGCGCCGGGCACGAGCGCCGCGAGCAGGCGCCCCTGGTCGAACGGGATGACGGCGTCGCCGTTCGCGTGCAGCACGAGCGTCGGCGCGCGCACGAGGGGCGCCAGCGCGCTCACGTCGATCGTCGACGCCGTGGAGCGCAGCCGCACCGCGATCTCCGGCGTCGTCGTGATGCGCTGCAGGTCGCAGAACCAGCGCTGCTGCTCGGGGGTGCCCTCGGGGAGGAAGCGCGCCGCGAAGAACTGGCGGAACGCCGGGTTGTCGCGGCCCCACCCGAGCGGCATCTGGCGCATCACCAGCTCCGCCTCCTCGCGCTCCTCCGGCGTGCGCGCGCGCGTGAGCGCGCCCTGCACGTATCCGCCGTAGAGCACCAGCCGCGAGACGCGCTCCGGATGGCGCGCCGCGTACGCGATGGCCACCGCGCACCCCTGCGAGAGCGCGAGCAGCGGGAAGCGCTCCAGCCCCAGCGCGTCGACGACCGTCTCGAGGTCGTGCACCCAGGCGTCGAACGAGAGGTCGGCGACGTCGCGGTCGGAGAGCCCGCACCCGCGCTCGTCGTAGCGCACCAGCGTGTGGTCGCGCGACAGCTCGCGCAGCCAGTGCTGCCAGACCGGGCTCTCCCAGTCGTGCTCCAGGTGCGTGAGCCAGTTCGCGGGCTTCACGAGCGGCGGGCCGGTGCCGCTGGTCGCGTGGGCGATGCGCACGCCGTCGGCGGCGGTGCAGAAGCGGATGTGCTGCTCCAGCGATGGCGGGCCGCCCGTGGGCGCCCCCGTCCGCTCCACGACGTCGGCCACCACCCGGAAGCCGAGCCCGTGCACGGTGCGGATGACGCGCTGCGCCGTGCCGTCGTCGCCGAGCGCCTGGCGTGCCGCCTTGATGCGGCTGTTGAGCGTCGTCGGCGCCACGTAGCGGTGGCCCCAGACGGCGTCGAGCAGCTCCTCCTTGGGCACCACGCGGTCGCGGCGCGCGAACAGGTGCGCGAGCACGTCGAACACCTGCGGCTCGACGTGCTGCGGCTCGCTGCCGCGCCGCAGCTCGTGCCGCCGCGTGTCCAGCTCGTACGCGCCGCACGCGTAGACCACGCCGTCGGTCGGAGACGTCGCCATCGGGTCGCACCGGGGGAGTGGGCACGCGCGAGCCGGGTGCCCGGTCGCCCCAGCTTGCAGGCCGTCGCGGCGAGGCGCAAGCAGCCCCGCGCGTGGCGCTCGGTACGCGCCGCTCGGCGTGCGCCGCTCAGCGCGCGGCGACGGGCGGCAGCGCGCGCAGGAAGGCCGCCAGCCGCTCGCCCCACACCGCCGGCTGCGAGTGCGTGCCGTGGCCGCGCGTGCGCTCGCTGGTCGGGATCAGCACGTACTCGCCGCGCGGAACGGCCGGCATCAGGCGCTCCATGAGCCCCAGCTCCGGCGGGTTCACGAAGTCGTCGGCCGAGTTGATGGCGAGCACCGGCACGGTGACGCGCGCGAGGAGCGGCGACGGATCGTAGTCGCGCGACGCCTCGAACGCGTAGAGCACGTCGTTCGCGTCCTGCGCGCGCGCCTGCCGGTCGAGGTAGGCGAGCATCGCCGAGTCGGCCTGCGCGCGCGTGGGCGCCTGGCGGTGCTGCACCAGCGGCGCGGAGGTCATCACGAACAGTACGCCCATCGCCGCGCGCAGGCCGCGCAGGGGCGGCTGCGCGTAGTCGCCGTTCCGCCACTCCGGATCGCTCGTGATGTCGTCGACGATCAGCTTGCGGATCATGCGGTTGCGGCCCGCGATGGGCGCCGGCGCGCACGCCAGCGGCACCAGGGCGTCGGCGAAGCCCGCGTGGCGCGTGCCCCACACCCACGCGTGCATGCACCCCATCGAGGTCCCCATCACCAGCCGCAGGTGGCGCACGCCCAGGCCGTCGACCAGCAGGCGGCGCTGCGCGTCCACCATGTCGTCGTACGTGTACTTCGGGAACCGCATGCGCAGCCCGTCGCTCGGCCGGCTCGACCGGCCGTGGCCGATGCCGTCGGGCAGCACGACGTAGTGCACCGTGGTGTCGAGCGGCGCGCCCGGCGCGAACAGCGGCGACATCGGCGCCACCAGGCCGGTGCCCGTGCCGGTCGTGCCGTGCAGCAGGAGCACCGCGTTGCGCACGACGCCGTCGGCGCCGCGGCGCGGACGGCCGAGCGTCGTGTAGTGGATGCGGAGCTCGGGCAGCGTCTCGCCGCTGGCGAAGCGGAAGTCGCGGACGACGTGGTCGCCCTCGACGCGCTGCGCGGCGGCGGTCGAGGCGGCGGTCGAGACGGCGAGGCAGGCGGCGAGGAGGGCGGGGAGGGCGGGGAGGGCGCGCATGTCAGCGGGAAGTGGTGGGAGGGGTGGACTCGACGCCGGCGATCCAGCGCTCGACCTGCGCGTCCAGCACGTCGAGCGGGACGGGGCCGTGCTCCAGCACCGCGTCGTGGAACGCCCGCAGGTCGAACCGCGCGCCCAGCCGCCGCTCGGCGCGCGCGCGCAGCTCGCGGATGCGCAGCTCGCCCACCTTGTACGCGGTCGCCTGGCCGGGCCACGTGACGTAGCGGTTGACCTCCGCCTCGATGTTCGCCCGCGAGAGCGCGGTGTGCTCCAGCATGTAGGCGATGGCCTGGTCGCGCGTCCACCCCTTCGCGTGGATGCCGGGGTCCACCACCAGGCGCGCGGCGCGCCACATCTCGTAGCTCAGGCGCCCCATCTCCTTCTCGGGCGTGTCGTAGAGCCCCATCGCGATCCCCAGCTGCTCGGCGTACAGGCCCCAGCCCTCGGTGAAGGCGGCGAAGCTCACGCCGTAGCGGCGCACCGGCGGCAGGTCGAGCTCCTGCGCCAGCGCGATCTGCTGGTGGTGGCCCGGCACCGCCTCGTGCATGGTCAGCGCGGGCAGCTCGTAGAGCGGGCGCTGATCGAGCTTGCTCGTGTTCACGCGGTAGATCCCCGGCCGGCCGCCCTCGGCGGAGCCGCGCTGGTAGTACGCGGTCGTGGTGACCGGCGCCTCCGCGTCGGGCACGGGGCGGATGGTGTACGGCAGCCGCGGCAGGCGCCCGAAGTAGCGCGGCATCTCGCCGTCGATGCGCTTCGCCAGCACCGACGCGGCGGCCAGCAGCGCCTCCGGCGTGCGCGCGTAGTACTGCGAGTCGGTGCGCAGCCGCGCGACGAATGCCCTGCGGTCCGCGTAGCCCGCCCGCGCCGCGACCGAGTCCATTGCCGCGCCGATGCGCGCCACCTCGCGCAGCCCGAGCTGGTGGACCTCCTCGGGCGTGTGCGGGGTGGTCGTCTCGCTGCGCACGCGGACCGCTTAGTAGTCCGCGCCGCCCGGCGTGGACTACACGCCCGCGACGGCGCGGCAGCGCGGGGCGTACTCCGCGCGCCAGAAGTCGACGAGCGCGCGGTAGGCGGGATACACGGAGTCGCGCACCGTGGCCAGCGCCCGCGCGCGCAGCGCCGTCCACTCGCCCTCGGCCATGAAGGGCGGGCGCCGCGCGAACGGCTCCATGAAGCGCGAGCGCTCGGGCGCCGGCGCGGTGACGCCGGTCATCACGCCCTCGTAGCCCGCGAGCGGCGCGCACGGCTGCGCGAAGCCGCCGGCGAGCGAGGTCCGCGTCGTCTCGAGGGCGCCGCGGTTGTAGCGCGGGAACGCCGCGAGGCGCGCGAGGTAGGCCTCGTAGTCCGCGAGGTCGCGGAAGGGGTGGCCGTCGGGCAGGCTCGCGAAGCCCGTGTGCCACGCCGAGTAGGTCGTCAGCAGCACCGTGCGCTGCCCGAAGCGGTTGCCCTCGACCGCCTCGGCCAGCTCGCGCCGCAGGATCGCGCGCGTCACGCGCTCCTCGGCCGCGAGGCCCGTGGTGTCGACGGCGTCGAGACGCGCGAGGAAGCCCGCCGCCTCGCGCGCGCGCCGGTCCATGGCCGCGACCGTGAGGTCGCCGAGCGCGCGGTCGTACGCGTGCACCCCGAGCGTCGTCGCGAGCACGGGACGCTCGCGCAGCGTCCACTGCCAGTGGTCGTCGAGCAGCTGCCGGAAGGCGGCGGGCTGGGCGTGCGCGCCGAGCGGCGCGAGGGCGAGGAGCGGCGCGACCAGGCGCGTGGGGAGGAGTCGCATGCCCGAAGCTATCGGCGGTCCACGCCCTGCGTAGCACCCGCGCATGTCCCGAACGCTCGCGACCCCGGCGCCCGCCGCCGCGCTCCCGGACGCGCCGGCGCCGCTGGGCCACCGCCAGGTGCTGGTGGCGTTCAGCGGCCTCGTGCTCGTGATGCTGCTGGCGGCCCTCGACTCGACCATCGTCTCGACCGCGCTGCCGACGATCGTCAGCGAGCTCGGTGGCCTGGAGCGGCTGGCCTGGGTGGTGACGGCCTACCTGCTGGCGCAGACGGTCGTCACGCCCATCTACGGCAAGCTCGGCGACCTGTACGGCCGCAAGATCGTGCTGCAGTCCGCCGTCGTCATCTTCCTCGTCGGGAGCGCGCTCTGCGGCCTCAGTCAGAGCATGCTGCAGCTGGTGGCGTTCCGCGCGCTGCAGGGGATCGGCGGCGGTGGGCTCAACGTCACGACGCAGGCGATCGTCGGCGACATCGTCCCGCCGCGCGAGCGCGGGCGCTACCAGGGGATCTTCGGCGCCGTCTTCGGGCTGGCGAGCATCGCCGGCCCGCTGCTGGGCGGCTACTTCACGACGCACCTGTCGTGGCGCTGGATCTTCTACGTCAACCTGCCGGTGGGCGTCGCCGCGCTGGTCGTCCTCGCGATCGTGCTGCCGGGCCGCCTGCGCCGCGTGCGCCACGCGATCGACTACGCGGGCGCGGCGCTGCTCGCGGTCGCGCTCAGCAGCCTCACGCTCATCGCCGACCTCGGAGGCACGACGCTGGGCTGGACGTCGCCGGCGATGCTCGCGCTGTACGCCGCGGCGGCGGTGGGCCTCGTGGCGTTCGTGACGGTGGAGCGGCGGGCCGCCGAGCCGGTGCTGCCGCCGCGGCTGTTCGGGCAGCGGACCTTCGTGGTCGCGACGACGGTGGGCCTCATCGTCGGCTTCGCGCTCTTCGGCTCGGTGACGTACTTCCCGCTCTTCCTGCAGGTCGTGAAGGGGGAGAGCCCGACGTCGTCCGGGCTGCACATGCTGCCGATGATGGGCGGCATGCTCGCGACGTCCATCGTCTCGGGGCAGGTCATCAGCCGCACGGGGCGCTATCGCCTCTTCCCGATCGCGGGCACGGGCGTGATGACGCTCGGGCTCTTCCTGCTCTCGCGGCTGGACGCGAGCAGCAGCACGGCGACCGCGTCGCTCCTGATGCTCGTGCTGGGGACGGGGCTGGGCATGGTGATGCAGGTGCTGGTGATCGCGGTGCAGAACGCGGTGGACTACCGCGACCTCGGCGTCGCGACGTCCGGGGCCACGCTCTTCCGGCTCATCGGCGGCTCGCTCGGCACGGCGATCCTGGGCGCGGTGTTCGCCGGGCGCCTCGGCGCGCACCTGGCGCGCCTGCTGCCGCCCGGCACGGCGGCCGAGGGGGCGCGGGCGCTGAGCGCGAGCGCGATCGCCGCGCTGCCGCCCGCGCTGCGCGACGCCTACGCCGCCGCGTTCGTGGCGTCGCTGAACACGCTCTTCCTGGTCGCGGCGGTGACGTGCACCGTCGCGTTCGCGCTCGCGTGGCTGCTGCCCGAGCGGCCGCTGCGCACGACCGTGGGCGCGGGCGCCGGCGACGCGGGCGAGCAGGCCGGCGAGGCGTTCGGGCGGCCGTCCGACGAGGACGCGGTGGTGGCGCGGCTGCAGGCGGCGCTGGCGCGGCTGGCCGATCGCGACGTGCAGCGCGTGCACATCGAGCGCATGGTGCAGCGCGCGGGGGACACGCTCAGCGCGCTCGCCGCGTGGCTGCTGGTGCGCGCGGCCCGCACGCCGGCCGAGGATCCGGTGGCGATCGCGCGCGGGCGGCAGGTGGACGACGCGCGCACCCTGGCCGCGCTGGAGGAGCTGCGCGGGCGCGGCCTGGTGACGTTCGCCGGCGCGCCGGCCGCGGGCATGGGCGCGCCCGCCGTCACCGAGGCGGGGTGCGCGCTGCTGGAGCGGCTGGAGGTGGCGCGCCACGCGCACCTGGCCGAGCTGGCGGCGGACTGGCATCCGGAGCGCAACGCGGACCTGGCGACGCTGCTGGTGGAGGCCGCGCGCGGCCTCGTGCCCGCGCGCGCCGACCGGGAGAGCACGGCATGGAGCTGACGTGGAGCTGACATGGAGCTGAGCGGCAACACGGTGCTCGTCACCGGCGGCGCGTCGGGGATCGGGCTGGCGATCGCGCGGCGCTTCCTCGCGGCGGGGAGCCGCGTCGCCGTCTGCGGGCGGCGCGAGGCCGCGCTGGACGCGGCCGCGGAGGCGCATCCGGGGCTCGTCACGCGCGCGTGCGACCTGGCGCGCGAGGCGGACCGCGTGGCGCTCGCGGAGTGGGCGACCGACGCGCTCCCGGGCCTCAACGTCCTCGTGAACAACGCGGGCATCCAGCGCCGGTTCCGGCTGGCCGAGCCGGAGGCGTGGGCGGAGACGCGGCAGGAGCTCGCGATCAACCTCGACGCGCCCGTGCACCTGGCGCTGCTGCTGCTGGCGCACCTGAAGGCGCAGCCGCGCGCGGCCATCGTGAACGTGACCTCGGGGCTGTCGTTCGTGCCGATGGCGAGCGCGCCCGTGTACGGCGCGACGAAGGCCGCGCTGCACTCCTTCACGCTCGCGCTGCGGCACCAGCTGGCGGACGACGCGCCGCACGGGCTGCGGGTCGTCGAGATCATCCCGCCGGCGGTGAACACGGACCTCGGCGGCCCGGGGCTGCACACGATGGGCGCGCCGCTGGACGCGTTCGCGGACGCGGTGATGGCGCGGCTGGCGGCCGGCGAGACGGAGATCGCCTACGGCACCGCGGAGGACCGCGCCCGCGCCGCGCACGCGGCCTTCGACGACGCGTTCGCGCGCATCAACGGTCGCCCGCCCCTCTGACCGCCGCGCGCGGCGGGTGCGCGGTGGGCCACATCGTGGTGCGCGCCAGGTCCTCGCCCGCGCGCGCCGCGGCGACGTCCGCCACCAGCCGCGCGACCAGCGCCGTCCAGCCGGTCTGGTGGCTCGCGCCCAGCCCGCGCCCGTCGTCGCCGTGGAAGTACTCGTGGAAGAGCACGAGGTCGCGCCAGTGCGGATCGTGCGCGAAGCGCCGGTCGCCGGCCAGCGCCGGACGCACGCCGCCGGCGTCGGGAAGGAAGAGCGCCGTCAGTCGCCGTCCCAGCTCGCGGGCGACCTCGAGGAGCGTGAGGTACCGCCCCGAGCCCGTCGGGCACTCCACCGTCAGCGCGTCGCCGTAGAAGTGGTGGTAGCGCTCCAGCGCCTCGATCAGCAGGTAGTTCATCGGCATCCACACCGGGCCGCGCCAGTTGGAGTTGCCGCCGAACAACCCGGTCGGGGACTCGCCCGGCGCGTACTCCACGCGATGCTCCTGGCCGTTCGCCTGCAGCACGAACGGATGCGCCGCGTGGAAGCGCGACAGCGAGCGCACGCCGTACGGCGACAGGAACTCGTCCTCGTCCAGCAGGTAGCGCAGCACGCGCACCAGCCGCTCGCGCGGCGCGATCGCCAGCAGGCGCAGCGGATGCGGCGCGGCGCCCACGGGCGCCACGGACGAGACGTGGCGCGCCAGCGCGGGCCGATTGGCCAGGAACCAGTTCGTGCGCCGCGCGAAGCGCGGCATCCGCTCCATCAGCGCGTCGTCGAGGATCTCGCACGCGAACAGCGGGATCACGCCGACCATCGACCGCAGGCGCAGCGGGATCTCGGTGGCGCCGACGTGGATCTCGTCGTAGTAGAAGCCGTCGCGCTCGTCCCACAGCCCGTCCTGCCCGAACGTGTTCATCGCGTCGGCGATGGCGACGAAGTGCTCGAAGCACTTGGACGCGACGTCCTCGTACGCCGGGTTCTCCTGCGCCAGCTCGAGCGCGATGGCGAGCATCGTCGAGCAGAAGAAGGCCATCCACGCGGTGCCGTCGGCCTGCTCCAGGCGCCCCATCGTCGGCAGCGGCTTCGAGCGGTCGAACACGCCGATGTTGTCGAGGCCGAGGAAGCCGCCGGAGAAGAGGTGGTTGCCCTCCTCGTCCTTGCGGTTCACCCACCAGGTGAAGTTGATCAGCAGCTTGTGGAACGCGCGCTCCAGGAAGGTGCGGTCCCGCGCGCCGCGCGGCCCGGACATCTTGTACACGCGCCAGCACGCCCACGCGTGCACGGGCGGGTTCACGTCGCCGAACGCGAACTCGTACGCCGGCACCTGCCCGTTGGGGTGCATGTACCACTCGCGCAGCAGCAGGAGCAGCTGCTCCTTCGCCAGCGCGACGTCCACGCCGCCCACGGCGACGGTGTGGAAGGCGAGGTCCCACGCCGCGTACCAGGGATACTCCCAGGTGTCGGGGACCATCACCACGTCGCGGTTGTACAGGTGCCCCCAGTCGCCGTTGCGCACCCGGCGCCGCTCGGCCGCCGGCGCGGGGTGCGCGGGATCGCCCTCCAGCCACTCGGCGACGGCGAGGTGGAAGAACTGCTTGGACCAGAGCAATCCGGCGTACGCCTGCCGCTGCACGCGCCGCTCCTCGTCGGTCGCCGCCGCCGGCGCGCGCGCGGCGTGGAAGGCGTCGGCCTCGGCGCGCCGCGCGTCGCACGTCGCGTCCACGAAGGCGTCGACGTCGCGCGCGTCCGTGACGCGGTCGGCGCGCAGCCGCAGCCGCACGACGGCCTCGCCGCCCACCGGGACGTGCAGCACGTGGTGCGCGGCGCACTTCGTCCCCTCGCGCGCGGGGTTCACCGCGTCCCGGTCGCCCTGCACGACGTACGCGTGGAACGCGTCCTTCACGTACGGCGTCGCGTTCGGCACGCCGAACAGCCGCGCGGTGTTGGTCTCGTTCTCCGTGAACAGCAGCGCGGGCGCGGCGCCGTCGGAGCCGACCCCGGCCTCCAGCACGTGGCGGCCGAGCGAGACGTGCTCCGTCGCGACGACGCCCGGGGCGGTCTGGCGCAGCGCGGGCCGCGGCCAGTAGCCCTCGCCCGTGCGGCCCCACGCCCACGTGTTGCGGAACCAGAGCGTCGGCAGCAGGTGCAGCGTCGCGGCGTCGGGCCCGCGGTTCGCCACGGTGATGCGGATCGCCAGGTCGTCGGGGCCCGCCTTCGCGTACTCGACCTGCACGTCCCAGTAGCGCCCCTCGTCGAACGCGCCCGTGTCGGGCAGCTCGTACTCCGGCTCGTGCCGGCCGCGCCGCGCGCTCTCGCGCACGAGCTCCGTGTACGGGAAGGCGCGCTGCGGGTACTTGTAGAGCGCGCGCATGTACGCGTGCGTCGGCGTGGCGTCGAGGTACCAGTAGCACTCCTTGACGTCCTCGCCGTGGTTCCCCTCGGGGCCCGTGAGCCCGAACAGCCGCTCCTTGAGGATCGCGTCGCGCCCGTTCCACAGCGCGAGCCCGAAGCAGAGGCGGCACTGCCGGTCGCAGAAGCCCAGCAGCCCGTCCTCGCCCCAGCGGTAGGCGCGGCTGCGCGCGTGGTCGTGCGGGAAGTACTCCCAGCACGTGCCGTCGGGCGAGTAGTCCTCGCGCACGGTCGCCCACTGCCGCGCGGGGAGGTACGGGCCCCACCGCTTCCAGTTGCGGACGCGCTGCGCGTCCTCCTCCAGTCGATCGTCCTCGGCGGTGCTCACGACGGTGAGTTATCCGCCGCCGCCGCGCCCCGCCAGAGCCGGCGCGCGCGCGGCCGCCCTTGCTGGCGC
Source organism: uncultured bacterium (assembly GCA_966128675.1). GTDB lineage: Bacteria > Gemmatimonadota > Gemmatimonadetes > Gemmatimonadales > Gemmatimonadaceae > Roseisolibacter. The sequence continues at coordinate 15,156 of CBHYLO010000020.1, forward strand.
CCGCGGCTCGCTCCACTGTTGGCACCGGCGCCCACCGGGCGCGGACGACCGGCACCCGATCGGGAGGGACGGTGGAGACGGGCACTGCGGAAGCGGCGGTGGACGCGGCGGCGGACGCGGCGTACGACTACGACCTCGTCGTGATCGGCAGCGGGCCGGCCGGCCAGAAGGGGGCGATCGCGGCCGCCAAGCGCGGCGAGCGCGTCGCGATCGTCGACCGCCACGAGATGGTGGGCGGCGTCTGCCTGCACACGGGCACGATCCCCAGCAAGACGGTGCGCGAGGCCATCCTTCACCTCAGCGGCTTCCGCCAGCGCCTGCACTACGGCCGCGACTACGTCGTCAGCGAGCGCATCTCGGCGCGCGACCTCGCGCACCGCGTGCAGGCGGTGGTGACGCGCGAGGTGGAGGTCGTGCGCAGCCAGCTCCGCCGCAACGGCGTCACGACGCTCGCCGGCACCGCGCGCTTCGTCGACCCGCACACCGTGGAGGTGACGGAGGCCGACGGCACGCCGGAGCGCGTGCGCGGCGCGCGCATCCTCATCGCCTGCGGCACGCGCGCCGCCCGCAGCCCGCAGATCCCGCTCGACGGCCTGCGCATCTTCGACGCCGATCAGCTGCCGGCGCTGGCGGAGCTGCCGCGCGAGCTGATCGTCGTCGGCGCGGGCGTCATCGGGCTGGAGTACGCATCGATGTTCACCGCGCTCGACATCAAGGTGACGATCATCGACCAGCGTCCCACGCTGCTCGACTTCGTGGACCGCGAGCTGATCGAGGCGCTCGGCTATCACATGCGGCGGCGCGGCGCGACGTTCCGCCTGGGCGAGACGGTGGCGTCGGTCGGCGTCGATGCGCAGGGCCGCGTGGAGGCGGTGCTCGAGAGCGGGAAGAAGGTGCGCGGGCAGGCGCTGCTCTACACGGTCGGCCGGCAGTCCAACGCCGACCTCCTGAACCTCGACGCGGCCGGCCTCACCGCCGACGCGCGCGGGCGCATCGCCGTGGACGAGTGCTACCGCACCTGCGTCCCGCACATCGCGGCGGCGGGCGACGTGATCGGCTTCCCGTCGCTCGCGTCGTCGTCGGCGGAGCAGGGCCGGCTGGCGAGCGCGCACCTGTTCGGCGCGCCGCGCCGCGCGACGCCGGCCGAGCTGCTGCCGTACGGCATCTACACGGTGCCCGAGATCTCGATGGTGGGGCGCACGGAGCAGGAGCTGACCGCCGCGCGCGTGCCGTACGAGGTGGGCATCGCCAAGTACGAGGAGCTGGCGAAGGGGCAGATCGTCGGCGACGACACGGGGATGCTGAAGCTCCTCTTCGACCCGACCTCGCTGCGGCTGCTCGGCGTCCACGTGATCGGCGAGGGCGCCACGGAGCTGATCCACATCGGCCAGGCGGTGCTCGCCCTCGGCGGCACCATCGAGTACTTCCGCGACACGGTCTTCAACTACCCGACGCTGGCCGAGGCGTACAAGGTGGCCGCGCTCGCGGGGCTGAACCGGCTCTGAGCGGCGGGCGGAGGGCGGGAAGGGGAGGCGGGCGAAACCGAACGCGGCCCCGGCCCGTCGTGCCCCTGACCCACCGGCCCGGCCGTCCCTCCCGCCTCCCCGCCGCGCATCATGGACCTCGCCATCCGCCACGTCTCCAAGCGCTACCCGAACGGCGTCCAGGCGCTCGACGACGTCTCCCTGACGATCCCCGTCGGCATGTACGGGCTGCTGGGCCCCAACGGCGCCGGCAAGTCGACGCTGATGCGCACCCTGGCCACGCTCCAGGAGCCCGACACGGGGACGATCACCCTCGGCGACATCGACGTCGTGCGGCAGAAGCAGGAGCTGCGGCAGACGCTCGGCTACCTCCCGCAGGAGTTCGGGGTGTACCCGAAGGTGAGCGCCGAGGCGCTGCTGGACCACTTCGCGGTGCTGAAGGGGATCACCGCGAAGGGCGAGCGCCGCGAGACGGTGGAGTCGCTGCTGCGGCAGGTGAACCTCTGGGACGTGCGGAAGAAGAAGCTCGGCGGCTACTCGGGCGGCATGCGCCAGCGCTTCGGCGTCGCGGTCGCGCTCCTCGGCGACCCGCGGCTCCTGATCGTCGACGAGCCCACCGCGGGCCTCGACCCGGCGGAGCGCGTGCGCTTCCTCAACCTGCTGAGCGAGCTGGGAGAGAACAGCGTGGTGCTCCTCTCGACGCACATCGTCGAGGACGTGAGCGAGCTGTGCACGCGCATGGCGATCATCGACCGCGGGCGCATCCTGCTGGAGGCCGAGCCGCAGCAGGCGATCGACGACCTGCAGGGGCTCGTGTGGCGCCGCGTGATCGCGCGCGACGAGCTGCCGGCGCTGGAGCGCGAGCAGCGCGTGATCTCGACCAAGCTGCTGGGCGGCCGCACGGTGGCGCACGTGTACGCCGAGGACGCGCCGGGCGACGGCTTCGAGGCCGTCGTGGTGGACCTCGAGGACGTCTACTTCGCGACCATGGCGGGCCACGTGCGCACGGAGGGCGCCGGCGCCGGAGTGGGCGCGGCCGGATGAGCCGCCTCCGTGCGGTCCCGCGTTCGCGGTCGGGCCGCACCTGAGGCGTCCCGCGACGTGGGGAGCCTTCGCGCTCCTCGCCGGGCTGGGCGCGCTGTTCCTGCTTGGGATGGGCACGGACATCGGGCGGCCCGTGAACGCGCCCGCCGCGATCATGCTGTACGCGTGCGTCCTGGGATGCGCGGGGTGCTCGTGACCGCGGCGCTGTGCGCGGACGCCGGCGCGCGCGACGCGCCGACGCGGATGCAGGCGCTCTTCCACACCACGCCGCTGCGGCGCGAGGAGTACGTCGCGGGCCAGCCGAAGCGCGCGGGCGTCGATCCGGACTGGCTGCTGATCGCGCGCCGCGGGGACGACCCGTCGGAC
>CBHYLO010000021.1:0-17956 GCA_966128675.1 uncultured bacterium
TCCGGCGCGCCGGTGACGCTGCCGCCGCCGCCGGCGGGCGCGCAGGACGTGGCGCGCCTCCGCGCGGGCGACGCGACGGATCCGCACGCGATCCTCGGCGTGCATCCCGCGCTGTCCGAGGGGCTCGCGGGCCTCGTCGTGCGCGCGTGGCATCCGGACGCGGTGTCGGTGGAGCTGCTGCCGGCGAGCGGCGGCGCGCTGCCGATGGAGCGCAGCGCGCCCGGCCTGTTCGGGACGTTCCTGCCCGGCGAGACGCTGCCGTTCGCCTACCGGCTGCGCTTCACCTTCGCCAACGGCGGCGTCTGGGAGCGCGACGATCCGTACCGCTTCCTGCCGACGCTCGGCGAGGTCGACCTGCACCTCTTCAACGAGGGCACGCACCGCCGGCTGTGGGAGAAGCTGGGCGCGCACGTGCGCACCGTCGATGGCGTGCGCGGCGTCGCGTTCGCGGTGTGGGCGCCGAACGCGCGCCGCGTCAGCGTGGTGGGCGACTTCTGCGGGTGGGACGGCCGCCTCTTCCCGATGCGCCGCATGGGCGGCAGCGGCGTGTGGGAGCTGTTCATCCCCGAGATCGGCCCCGACACGGCCTACAAGTTCGAGATCCGCACGCGCGAGGGGATGCTGCGGCTGAAGAGCGACCCCTTCGCGGCGAAGATGCAGCAGGCGCCCGCGACGGCGTCGATCATCGTCGACGACGCGGCGTACGCGTGGGGCGACGACGAGTGGATGACGCAGCGACCGCGGCGCGATCCGGCGCGCGAGCCGATGGCGATCTACGAGGTGCACCTCGGCTCCTGGCTGCGCGATGCCGCGGAGCCGGCGCGCATGCCCACGTATCGCGAGATCGCGCCGCGGCTGGCGGCGCACGTCGCGGGCCTCGGCTTCACGCACGTGGAGCTGCTGCCCATCGCCGAGCATCCGTTCTACGGCTCGTGGGGCTATCAGGTCACCGGCTTCTACGCGCCCACGTCGCGCTACGGCACGCCCGACGACTTCCGCTACCTGGTGGACACGCTGCACCAGGCGGGCATCGGCGTGATCCTGGACTGGGTGCCGGCGCACTTCCCGAAGGACGACCACGCGCTGCGGCGCTTCGACGGCACGGCGCTCTACGAGCACGAGGACCCGCGGATGGGCGAGCACCCCGACTGGGGGACGCTCATCTTCAACTACGGGCGCCACGAGGTCCGCAACTTCCTGCTCGCCAACGCGCTCTACTGGCTGGACGAGTTCCACGTCGACGGGCTGCGCGTGGACGCCGTCGCGTCGATGCTCTACCTGGACTACAGCCGCGCGCCGGGCGAGTGGCTGCGCAACCGCTACGGCGGCCGCGAGAACCTGGAGGCGATCGACTTCCTGCGCTCGGTGAACGACGTGGTGCGCACCGACTACCCCGGCTGCTTCACGGTGGCCGAGGAGTCGACCGCGTGGCCGGGCGTGACCAAGCCCGCGTCGGAGGGCGGGCTGGGGTTCACGTTCAAGTGGAACATGGGGTGGATGCACGACACGCTCGAGTACTTCGCGCGCGACCCGTTCTACCGCCCCTGGCACCACGACCAGCTGACGTTCGCGATGATGTACGAGTACAGCGAGCGCTTCATCATGCCGCTGTCGCACGACGAGGTCGTGCACCTCAAGAAGTCGCTGCTCGACAAGATGCCGGGCGACGCGTGGCGCAAGTTCGCGAACCTGCGCCTCCTGCTCGCGTACCAGTGGACGCGCCCCGGCAAGAAGCTGCTGTTCATGGGCTCGGAGCTGGGCACGTGGCGCGAGTGGGACCACGACCGCGGCCTGGAGTGGCACCTGCTCGACTCGGCGCCGCACGCCGGGCTGCTGCGCTTCGTCGAGGCGCTGGGCCGCCTCTACGGGGAGCGCCCCTCGCTGTGGAGCCACGACCACGATCCGCACGGCTTCCAGTGGATCGACGTGGCCGACCGCCAGAACTCGGTCGTCAGCTACGTGCGCCGAGACGGCGCCGACCACGTGGTGGTGCTGCTGAACCTCCAGCCGATCCCGCGCGAGCGCTACCGCATCGGCGTCCCGGCGCGCGGGGCGTACCGCTGCGTGCTCTCCAGCGACGCGGCGCGCTTCGGCGGCAGCGACTGGCCCACGCCGGACCGGCTGGAGGCGGAGCCGGTGCCGTACCACGGGCACGCGCAGAGCGTCGAGCTCTCGCTGCCGCCGCTCGGCGCGCTCGTCCTCGCGCCGGCCGACGACCTCGCGGACGACGCGACCGGCGCGGACGGGGGCGTCGATGCGCGCGTCGACGAGGGCGTCGCCCTCGACGAGCCCGAGCCGCCGGTCGCCGCCGCATGAGCGCTCCGGCCGACGGGCACGCGCCGCACGACTCGGCGCGCGCGGGGCTCGCCGCGGCGCTCGGCATCGTGGCGGAGTACCACGACGTGTCGGGGCGCCTGCACCACCTGGGCGAGCCGACGCGCGAGCGGCTGCTCGCGGCGCTCGGCTTCGCGGCGGCGGACGACGCCACCGCGCAGCGCCACCTGGACGCGCTGCACGCGGCCACCGCGGCGCGCGCGCTGGCGCCCACCTGCGTCACCGTGCGGCAGGCGCCGGGCACGCCGCTGACCGTCGGCTTCCGCGGCACGCCCGACGCGGACGTCGGCTACACGCTGTGGTGGCGCGGCGAGGGCGACGCTTACGCGACGCTGGTGGCGGAGGGGAACGCGCACACGGACGGCGCGGGCGCGACGTCGGTCGTCACGCCGGACCTCGCGCCGGAGCTCGGCTACCACACGCTGCGGCTGGCGCTGCGCGACGCGGACGGGACGCGCGAATCGACGCAGCGCCTGATCGTCGTGCCGCCGCGCTGCGCCGCGCCGGAGGACGTGCTCCGCGGCGAGCGCGTGGTGGGGCTGACGGCGAACCTCTACACGGTGCGCAGCGCGCGGAACTGGGGCGTCGGCGACCTGGGCGACCTGCGCACGCTGACGCACTTCGCGCACGAGGTGGGCGCGGCGTTCGTGGGCGTGAACCCGCTTCACGCGCTGCGCAACGCCGACGGCGACGTGAGCCCGTACAGCCCGATCAGCCGCGTCTTCCGCAACGTGCTGTACCTGGACGTCGAGGCGGTGCCCGAGCTGGCCGAGTCGTCGGAGGCGCGCGCGCTGCTCGCGTCGCCGGCGCTGCAGGACGCGATCGCGGCCCTACGCGCGGGCGCGCGCGTGGACTACGCCGGCGTGATGCGCTGCAAGCTGCCCGTGCTGGAGGCGCTGCACCGCGCGTTCCGCGCGCGCCCCGCGGGCGACGTCCGCCGCGCCGCGTACGACGCGTGGATCGCGACGCACGGGGAGGCGCTGCAGCGGTTCGCGCTGTTCACCGCGCTCGACGAGCACTTCCGGCCGCAGGGCTACGGCTGGTGGCCGGAGTGGCCGCAGGAGCTGCGCGATCCGCGCGCCGACGGCGTCGCCGGCTTCCGGACCGTGCACGCGGAGCGCATCGACTTCCACCTCTGGTGCCAGTTCGAGCTCGATCGCCAGCTCGCCGCCGTGGCGGCCGAGGGGCGCGCGCTCGGGCTGCCCATCGGGCTGTACGAGGACCTCGCGATCGGCGCGTCGGGCGCGGGGAGCGACGTCTGGTCGGAGCCCGACCTCTTCCTGCGCGACGTCAGCGTGGGCGCGCCGCCCGACCCGCTCGGCCCCGAGGGGCAGAACTGGGGGCTCCCGCCCGTCGATCCGCGGCGGCTGCGCGCGCGCGGCTACGACTTCTGGATCGCCCTCGTGCGCAACGCGCTGCGCCACGCGGGCGCGCTGCGCATCGACCACGTGCTGGGGCTGTTCCGCCAGTTCTGGATCCCGCAGGGGATGTCGGGCGCGGAGGGCGCGTACGTGCGCTTTCCCGCGCACGATCTGCTGGGCATCCTCGCGCTGGAGAGCGTGCGCGCCGGCGCGCTGGTCGTCGGCGAGGATCTCGGGACGGTGCCGCCCGAGGTGCCGCCCGCGCTGGCGCGCTGGGGCGTGCTGAGCTCCAAGGTGCTCGTGTTCGAGCGCGAGGGCGACGGCGCGTTCCGGCCGCCGCGCGCGTACCCGCGCATGGCGCTGGCGACGGCCAACACGCACGACCTCGCGCCGCTCGCGGGCTTCTGGAGCGGGCGCGACGTCGTGCGCCGCCGCGAGGTCGGCCTGCTGCGCGACGACGCCGAGGTGCAGACGGCGGAGGCCGACCGCGCGCGCGATCGCGCGGCGCTGCTGCGGCTGCTGGTGGACGAGGCGCTGCTGCCGCCCGAGGTGCTGGACGGCGACGCGGCGACGGTGGACGAGGCGCGCGTGCGCGCCGCGGTGCACGCGCTGCTGCGCCGCACGCCGTCGTGGCTGGTCGGCCTGTCGCTGGACGACCTGGTGGGCGAGGCGGAGCCGGTGAACGTGCCCGGCGTGGGGCCCGACCAGTTCCCGGCGTGGCAGCGCCGGCTGTCGGTGCCGATCGAGCAGCTGTTCACCGACCCGGCGGTGCGCCGCGCGCTCGGCGTCGAGCGGACCTGGACCGGCGCGCCGTGATCCCGCTGACGGCGACCTACCGGCTGCAGCTGCACGGCGAGTTCGGGTTCGCGGAGGCGCGGCGGCTGGTGCCGTACCTCCAGCGCCTGGGCGTGTCGCACGTGTACCTCCCGCCCGTGCTCGCGGCGCGGCCGGGGAGCACGCACGGCTACGACGTCGTCGATCCCACGCGCGCGAACCCGGAGCTCGGCGGCGACGCGGGCTTCGTCGCGCTGGCGGACGCCGTGCACGCCCACGGGATGGGCGTGATCGTGGACATCGTGCCCAACCACATGGGCGCCGGTCCCGCGAACCCGTACTGGCTCGACGTGCTCGCGCTGGGGCGCGACTCGCGCTGGGCGCGCTGGTTCGACGTCGACTGGAGCGCGTCGCACGCGCGCGGCCGCATCGTGCTGCCCGTGCTCGGCGACGCGCCCGAGGAGGTGCTCGCCCGCGGCGAGCTGCGGCTGGCGGTGCAGGGCGACGCGTTCGTCGTGCGCTACTACGAGCACGTGTTCCCGCTCGACCCGCGGACCGTGCACGAGCTGTTCGCCGTCACGCACACGTACGTCTTCCCGCCGCACGCGCGGGAGGACGAGGCCGAGTGGGCGCGGCTGCGCGCGGGGCTGCGGGGCGAGGGCGGGCGGCCGCTGGATGCGGCCGCGGCGTCGGACGCCGTGCGGGCGCTGACGGCGCTGATCGCGCGGTCGGACGCCGTGCGCGCCTACGTCGAGTGGGTGCTGGACGTGTTCGCGTCGGGCGACGATGGCCGGCTGCGCCTGGCCGCGCTGCTCGAGCGGCAGCGGTGGCGGCTGGCGCACTGGCGCGAGACGACGCGTGAGCTGCACTTCCGCCGCTTCTTCGACGTGACGGAGCTGGTGGCGGTGCGCGTCGAGGATCCCGCGGTGTTCGAAGCGTACCACGCGTGGACGCTCGCGCAGGTGGCCGCGGGCCGCATCGACGGGCTGCGCGTGGACCACGTGGACGGGCTGGCCGACCCGCACGCGTACCTGCGCATGCTGCGCGCGGCGCTGGACGCGCGGCGGCCGGGCGAGCGGCTGCCGATCCTCGTCGAGAAGATCCTCGCGCACGGCGAGGCGCTGCGCACCGACTGGCCGGTGGACGGCACGACGGGCTACGAGGCGCTGAACGAGAGCGAGCGCGTGTTCGTGGCGCCGGCCGGTGCCGCGGCGCTGGAGACGGGCTACCGTCGCCAGCTGCGCGCACGCCCGACCGTCACGTACGCCGAGGTGGCGGAGCGGGGCAAGGAGCACGTGCTCCGCACGGCGTTCCGTCCGGAGCTGCGGCGCCTCGTGTCGCTGCTGATGCGCGTCGCGCGCGCGGTGGGCGTGGACGCGAAGCCCGCGGCAATGAGCGAGGCGCTGCTGGAGCTGGCGACCGCGCTGCCGGTGTACCGCACCTACGTGCGCGCGTCCGAGTCCGACAGCCGCCTGATCGCCGACCCCGAGGATCGCCGCCTGCTGGAGGGCGCCGTCGCGCACGCGGTCGCGCGCGGCGCCGTGCGGCCCGACGTGCTGCGCTTCGTCGCCGGCGTCCTGCTGGGCGACGTGCCGGGCGACGTGCCGATGAAGGCCGCGCAGCGCCGCGCGGCGCGCGAGGCGGCGTTCCGCTTCCAGCAGACGAGCGGTCCCGCAACGGCCAAGGGCATCGAGGACACGGCGCTCTATCGCTGGCTCCCGGTGCCGTCGCTGAACGAGGTGGGCGGCGAGCCCGATCATCCGCTGGAGGCGGCGGTGGCGGAGCTGCACGCGGCCAACGCCGCGCGCGCGGCGCAGTGGCCGCGCGGCATGGTCGCGGCGACCACGCACGACACCAAGCGCTCCGCCGACGTGCGCGCGCGGCTCGACGCGCTCACGGAGGTGCCGAAGCGCTGGAACGCGCTCGTGACGCGCTGGCGCCGCCGGCACGCGCCGCTGCGCGCGAAGGTCGGCCGCCGCAACGTGCCCGACGCGAACACGGAGTGGCTGCTGTACCAGACGCTCGTCGGCGTGTGGCCCGAGGGGCATGACGGTCCGGCGGACGACGCGCTGGTGGCGCGCGTGCAGGAGTACCTGCGCAAGGCGATGCGCGAGGCGAAGGCGCAGACCAGCTGGACGCAGCCGAACGCCGCGTACGAGGACGGCGCGCTGGCCTTCGCGCGCGCCGTGATGGCGGGCGAGGGGGGCGCCGAGTCTCGCGCGGAGCTGGCGTCGCTGCTGTCGGTCGTCGCGCCGGCGGGGCGGTGGACCTCGCTCGCGCGCACGCTGCTGCAGGGGGCCGCGCCCGGCACGCCCGACACCTATCGCGGCGACGAGCTCTGGCAGCTCGCGCTCGTCGATCCCGACAACCGCGGCCCCGTCGATTGGGCCGAGCGGAAGGTCGCGCTGGTGGAGCGCGAGCTGGGGACCGTCACGCCCGCACAGCTGCTCGCACACGCGGCCGACGGGCGCATCAAGCTGCACGTGCTGCGCGCGGTGCTGCAGGCGCGGCGCGCGCAGGCCGCGCTCTTCACGGACGGCGCGTACGTGCCGCTCCACGCCACCGGCGCGCACGCCGCGCACGTGGTGAGCTTCGCGCGCCTGCACGAGGGGCGCGCGGCGATCGCGGTCGCGCCGCGCCTCCCGCTCGGCCTCGCGCCGGACGGCGCGCCGCCGGTCGGCGCGCTGTGGGGCGACACGCGCCTCGACCTCACGCCCGTCCGCCACGCGCTCGGCACCACCCGGCTCCACGACGCGTTGAGCGGTGTAGAGCTCGAGGGCGAGGACGCCATCCCCGTCGCGCGCCTGCTGGGGACGCTGCCTGTCGCGCTGTTCATCGCCGGCTGAGCGGCGCCGTCACCTCGGGCGCCGGCCGGTCGTCCATCACCGTTCGGACGGCCGGTTGGTCCAGGCTGCCGGCCGGACGTATTAGCTTTTCCGCAGCAGCCCGGCGGGTCCGGTCGCCGTCCAGGACGGCCCGCGCCGCCCGCCTCCCACCAGGCGCCGCCCATGCGCGGCGTTCTCCCTCCGTATCCGAGGTACCCCATGGCCGCGGCCCGCCCCATGACCGTCGCCTACTTCTCGATGGAGATCTGCCTCGAGCAGGCGATCCCCACGTACAGCGGCGGCCTCGGCGTCCTCGCCGGCGACACGCTGCGCTCGGCCGCCGACCTGCGGCTCCCCGTCGTCGCGGTGACGCTCGCCCACCGGCTCGGCTACTTCCGCCAGCACCTGGACGCCGACGGCGGCCAGACCGAGGGCCCGGCGGAGTGGCGCCCGGAGGACCGCCTGCCGGCGGTGTCGCAGACCGTCACCGTGCAGGTCGAGGGGCGTCCCGTCGTCGTGCGCGGGTGGCGCTACGACATCCGCGGCGTGAGCGACGGCGTCGTGCCCGTGTTCCTGCTGGACACGCGCCTGCCCGAGAACTCAGCCTACGACCAGACGCTGACCGACACGCTGTACGGCGGCGACTCGCGCTACCGCCTGTGCCAGGAAGTGGTGCTGGGGATGGGCGGCGCGGCGCTGCTGGAGGCGATGGGCTACGGCGAGGAGACGCAGTTCCACATCAACGAGGGCCACGCCGCGCTCCTCTGCCTGCACCTGCTGGAGCGCCAGTACGCGGGCCGCCAGCCGTGGGAGGCGAACGTCGGCGACGTGGAGGCCGTGGCGCGCCGCTGCATCTTCACGACGCACACGCCGGTGCCCGCGGGCCACGACCGCTTCGCCGGCGACCTCACGCGCGAGGTGCTCGGCGACCGCGCGGCGACGCTCGACGCGCTGCAGCTGTGGGAGGGGACGGAGCTGAACATGACCCGCCTCGCGCTGCGCTGCTCGCGCTTCATCAACGGCGTGGCGCTGCGGCACCAGCAGGTCTCGCAGGAGATGTTCCCCGAGTTCCCGATCGGCGCCATCACCAACGGCGTGCACGCGGTGACGTGGACGGCGGAGCCGTTCCGGCAGCTGTTCGACCGGCACTTCCCGGAGTGGCGGCGCGACAACAACTACCTGCGCTACGCGATCACGATCCCGGTCGAGGAGGTCCGCACGGCGCACCGCGCGGCGAAGCAGGCGATGCTCGACGAGGTGGAGCGCCGCACCGGCGTGCACCTCGACCCGCGCGTGTTCACGATCGGCTTCGCGCGCCGCGCCACGACGTACAAGCGCACGGACCTGATCTTCTCGGACCTCGACCGCCTGCGCAGCATCGCGACCCAGGTGGGCCCGATCCAGATCGTCTACGGCGGCAAGGCGCACCCGAAGGACGAGAACGGGAAGGCGATGATCCGCCGCATCCACGAGAGCGCGCGCAAGCTGGGCGACCTCGTGAAGGTCGTGTACGTCGAGAACTACGAGATGACGCTCGGCCACCTGCTGACGTCGGGCTCGGACGTGTGGCTCAACAACCCGATGCGTCCGCTGGAGGCGAGCGGCACGAGCGGAATGAAGTCCGCGCTGAACGGCGTGCCGAGCCTGTCGGTGCTCGACGGCTGGTGGATCGAGGGGTGCCTGGAGGGCGCGACCGGGTGGGCGATCGGCGCGGACCCCAAGCTGCCGGTCGATCCCGCGGCCGACATCCCGGAGCTGTACTACAAGCTGGAGCGCGTCGTCCTGCCGCTGTTCTACGGCATGCCGTACAAGTGGGGCGAGGTGCAGCGCAACGCGATCGCCGTCAACGGCTCGTTCTTCAACACCCAGCGCATGGTGATGCAGTACCTGCAGAACGCGTGGGTGCCCGGCTCGGGGAGCGAGTCGCTCATCACGGCGCCGACGGCGTAACCACCGCGATCCGCGCAATGCCCGGCGCTCGGCGCGCGGGCGCCCCAACCGACCCCCCCCCCGAGTGACGGCCCCCCCCCGGGCCCCCAGGCCCGGCGGCGGGCCCCCGCCCCCCCCCCCCCCCCCCCGTCGGGCGGGCCCCCCCCGCCCCGGGCGCCGAGTCGTTCAACGACCGTTGTCGTCGGTGAGCGCCCAGCAGCGCAGCAGCTCCGCCACGCTCCACGCCTGCGCGATGCAGCCGCGCGGCGTGAACGGCGCCTCGGCGTCGAACACCTCCGCGACCGAGCCCACGCCGAACTCGTCGAGGTGGCCGGCGAGGCCCTGCAGCCACCGGCGCGCGCCCGCGCGGTCGCCGGGGTGCACCTTGAGCCACGCGTCCACCCACGGGCCGATCAGCCAGCCCCACACGGTGCCCTGGTGGTACGCGCCGTCGCGCGTGCGCAGGTCGCCGAAGTACTGCGCCTTGTACTCCGGACTGCCCGGCGCCAGCGAGCGCAGGCCCATCGGCGTCACCAGGAGCCGCTCGCACGCCGCCACGACGCTCGCCCAGCGTGACTCGTCGAGCACCGGGTGCGGCAGCGACACCGCGAGCAACTGGTTCGGCCGGAACTCGGCGCTGTCGCCGTCGGGGCCGTCGACGACGTCGTAGAGGTAGCCACCCGCCTCGTGCCAGAAGCGCGCGTTGAACGACGCGCGCGCGCGGCTCGCCTCGGTGCTCCACCGCGTGTCCGCGCCGGGCTCGCGCTCCTCGCGCGTCCAGCGCGCGAGCAGGCAGAGCGCGTTGTACCAGAGCGCGTTCAGCTCCACGGCCTTGCCGCGCCGCGGCGTCGGGATCCAGTCGCCCATCTTCGCGTCCATCCAGGTGAGCTGGTAGCCCTCCTGGCCCTGCGTCAGCAGGCCGTCCGCGGGATCGATGCGGATGCCGTAGCGCGTGCCGCGCAGATGGTGCTCGGCGATGTCGGTCATCGTCGGCAGCAGGCGGCGCAGCGTCGCGCGGTCGCCCGTGACCGTCACGTAGCGGTCGAGCGCGTGGAAGAACCAGAGCGTCGCGTCGGCGGTGTGGTACAGCCCCTCGTTGCTGCCGTCGGGGAACATGTTGGGGATCAGCCCGTCGCGCACGTACTGCGCGAACGTGCGGACGATGAAGCCCGCCTCGCGCCAGCGGCCCGTGGTGAGCGTCAGCCCCTCCATCGCGATCATCGTGTCGCGGCCCCAGTCGGTGAACCAGTGGTAGCCGGCGATGACGGTGCGCACCTCGTCGCCCACCGCCTGCGCGCGCACGCGGTCGCGCAGCCGGCCGGCGGGCGTGATGAGGAACTGGTCGGCCGCCAGCACCAGCTCCGCGGCGGTCACGTCGTCGTGCGCGACCGGCGCCTGGTCGAGCAGCCGGCGCCGCCGCTCCAGCTCCGCGTGCCACGCCTCGTCGGGGTCGAGCGCGGCGAGCACCTCGGGCGCCTCCGCCGACGCGACGCACGTCACCGGCACGCCGCGCTGCAGCTGCACGTCGAACGCGCCCGGCGACCAGAGCTGGCCGCGGTTCTCGTAGCCGCGCGCCTGTTCCACGCGGTACAGCAGCTCGTTCGTCACCGTGGGCTCCAGGCGCACCTTCGCGTCGGCGCCGTGCACGCGGATGCGCAGCGGCGGCAGCTGCTGCGACGCGTCCGACGTGACGGTGAAGTGGTCGCCGTTGGCCGAGAGGTGGTACGTCGCGGCCTCCGGCGTCGTCACCGGGGCCTCGTAGCCGCGGAAGTGCAGGGCAGGGCGCAGCGTGAGGCCCACGCTGTCGGCGCCGTCGAGCAGCACGTAGCCGACGTACACCGTGTTCTGGCGATACGGCATCATCAGCCGCTTCTCGATCGTGACCGGGCCGTCCGCGCCGCGCAGCGTGTAGCGCCACACGGGCAGCCCCGCCTCCAGCCGGAACTCGGCCAGCGCCTGCGCGCCCGACGCGTCGAGTCGTCCCTCCGCCCACTCCTCGCCGCCGAGGCTCGCGGCGGTGCCGTCGGGGAGCGTGACGCAGTCGACGAGGTGGTTGAGCAGCACCATCCGCCCGAGCGGGTTCTGGAGGGCGGCGACCAGCACGCCGTGGTAGCGGCGCGTGACGACGCCCGCCACCGTCCCCGACGCGTAGCCGCCGAGTCCATTGGTGACGAGCCACTCGCGGGTGATGAGGGGCTCGACGTCGTGCGCGTCGTGGGGCGTCCACGGAATGCGGCGCACGACGCGGTCGATGAGGCGCGTCATGGAACGGGGGATCGTGTGGGTGGGACGGTGGCTCAGCGGCGGCGGTCGCGGCTCGCGGCGCGGTCGTCCGGCGTGTCGGGGACCGGCGCGGGCACGAGCAGCACGGCCGTCTCCGCGGTGAGCCGCCAGTTCTCGGCGAGCCAGCGGTCGGTGAAGCGGTCGCGCGGCGTGCGGCGCATCTCGGGCGCGTCGACCGACGGCGTGCCGAGGCCGCCGTAGCGCGGCGCCTCGCTCGACCAGGCGATCGACCAGCGCGCGCCCTGCGGCGGCGCGAGCAGCGGCTCCGGCGCGGGATCGAGGTGCAGGGTGCGGCCCAGGTTCACGACGAGCAGCCGGTCGTCGCCATGCTCGCCGAACCAGCGCAGCAGGAACGCCGTGTTGTTGATGACGCAGGCGTCGAAGTGGCCGGGCGCCGTGCCGACGCCGGTGCGCGACGTCGACAGCACCGGATCCTCGCGGCGCAGCCGCAGGAGGTCGCGGTGCATCTCCCACACGGCCGCGTGCCGCTCGCGCTCCGCCCAATCGAGCTTGCAGCGCTCGAAGGACGCCGGGTCGTGCGGCACCGCGAGGTACGGGCGCATCTCGTCGAGCGCGAGGCTCGGGAACTGGTGGAGCTCCTTGAACCGCCCCTCATGCACGAGGCGCGCGAGCTCGTCGCGGTGATCGGCGAAGAAGACGAACGGCGCGCTGGCCGCGAACTCCTGGCCCTGGAAGAGCATCGGCGTCTGGGGGCCGAGCAGCAGCACCGCGGTGAGCGCGCGCCACCGCGCGGGGCTCGTCAGCAGGTGCATCCGCTCGCCGACGCCGGAGTTCGCGATCTGGTCGTGGTTCTGGAGGAAGTGCACGAACCGCCACGGCGGGATGCCGAGCGACGGCGTGCCGCGCCGCTGCTTCTGCCAGCTGTACCACTGGCCCTGGTACAGGAAGCCGTGCTTCGCCATCGCCACGAACTCGGGCGCGGTGCCGCGGTAGTCCGTGAAGTACGCCTCGTCGCGGCCGGTGAGCGCGACGACGGCGGAGTGGTGCCAGTCGTCGTTCCACATCGCCTCGAGCCCGAAGCCGTCGGCGTCGGCGGGCCGCAGGTTGCGCACGTCCTGCGGCTCGTTCTCGCTCACGATCCAGATCGGCCGCCCGCGCGCCGCCGCGCGGGCGCGCGCGCTCAGCTCCGCGAGCACGTGCGGCGACGACGTGTCGACGATCGCGTGCGTGGCGTCGAGCCGCAGCCCGTCCAGGTGGAACTCGTCGATCCAGTAGCCCGCGTTGGCGACGAAGTACTCGCGCACCGGGCCGCTGTGCTCCGCGTCGAAGTTGAGCGCGTCGCCCCAGTCGGTGCGGTGCGCGCTCGTGAGGTAGTGCGGGGAGAACTGGCCGAGGTAGTTGCCGTCGGGCCCGAGGTGGTTGTAGACGACGTCGAGGATGACGGCGAGCCCCGTCGCGTGCGCGCGGTCGACGAAGCGGCGCATGGCGTCGGGCGAGCCGTACTGGTGCGCGGGCGCGTACAGGCCGACGCCGTCGTAGCCCCAGTTGAAGCGGCCGGGGAACTGGCCGACGGGCATCACCTCGAGCGTCGTCACGCCGAGCGCGGCGAGGTCCGCCAGCCGCTCGGCCGCCCCGTCCCAGGTGCCGGCCGGCGTGAAGGTGCCGAGGTGCAGCTCGTAGACGACGTGGCGCTCGGGCGCGACGCCGCGCCAGCCGTCGTCGCTCCACGCGAACGTCGTCGGATCGACGATCTCGGACGGGCCGTGCGGGCCCTCGGGCTGCGCGCGCGAGGCGGGATCGGGAAACGCGTCGCCGCCGTCCAGCCGGTAGCGGTAGCGCGTGCCCGCGCGCGCCTCCGCGACGTGCCCCGCGAAGTAGCCGTCGTCGTCGCGCTCCAGCGCGAAATCGCGCGCCGCGCCGTTCCCGCCGCCCGGCGCCAGCACCACGTCCACGCGCGTGCGCTCCGGCGCCCACACGCGAAAGTGCGCGCCTCCCTCAGGGGCGAGCTCGGCGCCCACCGGGAGGCGGCGCCAGGTCGGCAGTCGTATCGTCGCGGTCGTCATTCGTGGGGCGGGAGCGCAGATTCGGTACCACGCGCGGCGCGCCGCGGCGGCACACCGCTCGCGCTGCGCCCCGACGCGCGCCGCCTCGCGCCCACCGGCCCCGCATGGACCTCCGCATCCCCGATCCCTCGCTCGTGCTCCTCGTCGGCCCGACGAGCAGCGGCAAGTCGACCTTCGCGCGCGCGCACTTCGGGCGCACGGAGGTCGTCTCGTCGGACGCGTGCCGCGCGGCGGTCGCGGACGACGAGAACGACCAGACGGCGACGGACGCGGCGTTCGCGGTGCTGCACCTCATCGTCGCGAAGCGGCTGGAGCGCGCGCGGCTGACCGTGGTCGACGCGACGAACGTCCGGCCGGGCGCGCGCGCGCCGCTGCTGGAGCTGGCGCGCCGCTGCCACCTGCCCACGGCGGCGATCGTGCTCGACCTGCCCGAAGCGGTGTGCGAGGCGCGCCGCGCCGCGCGCGACGACCGCGACGCGGACGCCGACGTCCTGCTGCGCCAGCGCGAGCAGCTGCACCGCGGGCTCGACGGGCTGGCGGCCGAGGGGCACGCGGTCGTGCACGTGCTGCGAACGCCCGAGGAGGTCGCGGCCGCGCGCCTCGTGCGCGAGCCGCTGCCGCCCGACCGGCGCGCGGAGCCCGGGCCGTTCGACGTCATCGGCGACGTGCACGGCTGCACCGACGAGCTGGAGGAGCTGCTCGCGCGGCTCGGGTACGAGCGCGGCGAGGGTTGGCGGCATCCCGAAGGCCGGCGCGTCGTGTTCGTCGGCGACTTGGTGGACCGCGGGCCGCGCGTCGCCGACGCGCTGCGCATCGGGATGGACATGGTGCGCGCGGGCCGCGCGCTCATGGTGCCCGGCAACCACGACGACAAGCTGCTGCGCAAGCTGGAGGGACGCACCGTGCACGTGGCGCACGGCCTGGAGGAGACGCTGGCCGAGCTGGCGCAGGCGCCGCCCGCCTTCTCCGACGAGGTGCGCGCCTTCCTCGCGGCGCTGCCGAGCCACCTCGTGCTCGATGGCGGCCGGCTGGTCGTCGCGCACGGGGGGCTACCGCAGGGGCTGCACGGCCGCGACTCCCGGCGCGTGCGCGACCGTGCGCTGTTCGGCGAGACGACCGGCGTGCCCGACGCGGACGGGCTGCCCGTGCGCGTGGACTGGGCCGCGCGCTACCACGGCCGCGCGCTCGTCGTGTTCGGGCACACGCCCGTGCTGGAGCCGCGCTGGCGCAACGAGACCGTGGACATCGACACGGGGTGCGTCTTCGGCGGCGCGCTGACCGCGCTGCGCTGGCCCGAGCGCGAGCTGGTGTCGGTCGCCGCGCGGCGCGCGTACGCGGTGCCGGCGCGCGCGATCGTCGCCGATCCGTTCGTCGCGCCGGAGGTGGTGCGGCGGCGCGAGCGCGAGCTGCGCGAGGCGGAGCGGGAGCGCCGCGCCGGTCAGGCCACGCGTCAGGCCACGCGTCAGTCCACGCGGTGGTAGCCGTGGATGGCCCACCACTGCACCCAGCTCTCGACCTGCGACCGCTCGTCGGGCGCCAGCCGCTCGATGCAGCGCGTCACCATCGGCACCAGGGCCGCGAGCATGTCGGTGGGATCGAGCGCGAGGTCGCGCGCGACGCTGCCGTAGCGCACCACGGCGCCGCGCAGCGCGTCGTGCGACAGCCGCGGGGCGTTGAGCGCCTGCGTCACCGCCTCGGCGGCGCGGCGGACCGCGCCGTGCGCGGCGTGCATGGCCGGCGCGGCCTGCGCGCCCTGCGCGGCCTGCGCGCCCTCGCCGTGCGACCCCCGGGTCTGCTGGGACAGGGCTGGCTCGCCTTCGGACATCATGCGGGCTCTCCTCCTGGCTTCCGCGGTGGGGCGACGGCGACTTCTCACGAAGCGCGACGGGGCGGCGGGATGCGCAAGCTGCGTGCTGCGGACGGCGGCAGCGCCCGGGTCGCGACGGTCGCGCCGTGTCCCGCGTGGCGACGGATACGTGGCCGGGCTAGACTACCGCGCGACGCGCGGCCCACGGGCGGCGCGTGCTGCGACCCTGTAGCTCAGCTGGTTAGAGCAGGCGACTTTTAATCGTCAGGTCGAGGGTTCGAATCCCTCCGGGGTCATCGACGGTCAGGGTGGTTGACGATTTGCTCGGCCCGAGTACAATAGGCCGCTCGCCAGTCGACCCCTACCGTTCGCGCCCGACGATGACGACGCCTGCCGGCGGCCTCCCTCTCGCGGTGAACCCGCGCTTCGCGGCGCATCTGCGCCTGCTGCGCGCCCTGAACGCCATGCAGCGCGCGCAGGCCGTCTCGCGCGAGTCGCGCGAGCTGCTCGCCCGGACCCGCGGGCGCTGGACCGTCCCGGCCGCGAGCCCCGCGGAGTCACGGCCCGACGACGGGGCGCTGCAGCTGACCTGACCGCCGCGGCGCACGCGCCCCGGACCGCGCGGCGTCACGGCCGCGCCCGCTCCCATCCAGCCCGCTCTTGCGCAAATGACACAGGATTACGAAAGTGTCATTGGTGGCGACCGGGCACGCTTGGGAGAGCCGCCCATCGACACCGCAGGCTCCGTCGGGCCGCCATCCGTGGATGACGGCCCGTCGGAGTCTCCGGGAGTGGCATCGACGTTGCGCGATCCGCTCGCCCAGTGGCGACGCGCGCGATCCCGCCCTCTCTCCGTCGCGATGACCATCGAGGCCGAGTTCTCCGAGGGGCTCCTCCTGATCCGCGGGGCGGGGACGGTGACGGCGAGCGACCTGCGCGAGATGCCCGCGCTCACCACGGCGTTCGACGCCAGCCGCGCCGTGACGCCGAACCGCCTCATCGACCTCACCGGCGTCGAGGGGTTCGAGGTCGGCTTCTCGGAGTTGCTCGCCGTGGTGCGCGAGCGGCGCGACGCGGCGCTCTCCGGACCGACGCGCACGGCGATCCTGACGGCCAACGCCGTGCAGTACGGGATGGCGCGGATGTTCCAGTCGCTCAACGACAACGCGCAGATCACCGTGAGCATCTTCGAGGATCGGGCGGAGGCGCTGGCCTGGCTGCGATCGGCGTCGTGAGCGCGGCGCGGGCCCGCCGCGCCGCCGCGGCGCTCGCGCTGGCGCTTCTCGCCGGATGCGAGCGCGGCACGCCCGGCGCGCCCGGGGCGACGCCCGCGCGCACCGTCGCCAGCGCCGAGGGCGACGTCGTGGCCGCGCTGCCCGCGCTGCCGCCGTCGGAGCTCGACCTGCAGGTGGCCTACGACCTCGCGCCCGCCGTCGCGGCGCTGGAGGCGTCGGTGCCGCGCACCTTCGGCGACCTCGCGCAGCGGAAGCAGATCCCCAGCAACCCGAAGGTCTCCGTCGCGTTCGCGGCCGAGCGGACGCCGTTCCGCGTGACGGTGCGCGGGAACACCGCGACCATCGCGTCGGTCGTCACGTACCGCGCGCGCGGCTGGTACGACGCGCGCTTCGCGCCCGCGGTCAGCGGGTCGTGCGGGCTGGGCGACGGCGAGCCGCCGCGCCTGCGCGTCGCGCTCGCGTCCACCGTGCGGCTCGCGCCCGACTGGCGCCTGCGGCCGCGCACGCGCATCGCCGCGGTGGAGCCCGCGACCACCGACACGCGCGACCGCTGCCGCGTGACGGTGGTGAAGTACGACGTCACCGAGCGCGTCGTCGACGCGGTGCGCGCGAAGCTCGCGGGCCGGGCGGCGCTGGTGGACGAGCGCCTCGCGCGCATGGACGTCAGGCAGCGCGTGGACCGCTGGTGGGCGCTGCTGCAGCAGCCCATCCGCATCCGCGACGACCTGTGGCTGGAGGTGCGGCCGGCGGAGGTGCGCCTGGGCGCGCTGGCCGCGGAGGACGGCGCGCTGGTCGCGCCGCTCGCGCTCACCGCGAACCCGCGCATCGTCAGCGGCACGCGCCCGCCGCCGTCACGGACGCCGTTGCCCACGCTCGGCGCGCGCGGCGCGGTGGGCGGCGACAGCGCGCCCGCGGGGCTGCGCATCCGGCTGGACGCGGCGCTCGACTACGCGGCCGCGAACCGCATCGTCGCGCCGCGCGTGGTGGGGCGCACGTTCGAGCGGCAGGGGCAGCGGCTCGTGGTGCGCGACGCCGCGCTGTCGGCCGCGCGCGGCGGGCGCGTCGCGCTGACGGTGCGCGTGGACGGCGCGGCGGGCGGCGAGGTGCGCTTCGTCGGCCGTCCCGTGTACGACGCGCCGTCGGGCGAGCTGCGCGTGCAGGACCTCGACTACGACGTCGCCAGCGAGCAGCTGATGGTGCGCGGCCTCGACTGGCTGACGCACGGCGAGCTGCGCGACGCGCTGCGCGCGCGCGCGCGGTGGCCCGCGAGCGGGCTGGTGGACCAGGCGCGCGACCGGCTGGAGCGCGCGCTCAACCGCGACCTCACCGACGGCGTGCGGCTGTCGGCGACCGTGCCGACGGCGCGGGTGCTGGCCGTGCATGC